>CAYVRH010000045.1:0-4807 GCA_964452955.1 uncultured Anaerolineaceae bacterium
TGAAAGGAATATCCTGGGGATCGTCCAGTTCAAACCATTCCTGGCGGGCTTTTTCTGAAAAACCTTGTGCCCTGAGGTAGATGTTCTCTGGAGTCATATACTGGGAACTCACTCCTGCCTGGATGTAATCAAACCAATGGCCGGTGTCGTAGAGTACGCTGTCGTGGCTGCAAAGAGCTTCACCCAACCAGGGGTTCAGCCGAAGGCGGCGGTGAAAGGCGTAAAAGCTCTGGTGGTGATGTTGAATGTCAAAACTGACTTCATAACTCACGCGCTGCACTTCACGCTCGACTGCCGGATGGTCCTTGTGGACCACCACCAGGTCGATGTCTGTCGTGCCGCCGAGTAAAGGCTCATCATGCAGAACGGACCCAGTCAGATAAACGGAAACCAGGTCATTGGCCCCCCGGGTTTTGCGGGCAACATAATCTCTGGCTAATTTGTAAAGCACTTCCTGATTTGCTTGCATATGTCCTTTATAGGGGCAGAGTTTGCTGGTAGGGCTCCAGGTGCAGGGACTGCCGGATGCGGGTGACAATGCTGTTGAGGTCCTCCGCGTTGGTGATGGGGTTCAGGTGGTCGGTCTCGATGACAACCAAGCGATCTCTCCACTCGGGTCGCGAGAAAAACGAGTCGTAAGCTTCTGCCAGCTGGGCGATATACGCTTCTTCCATGTTGCGTTCATAGTGCCGGTCGCGCCCGCGAATGCGCTGCATCAAAGTTTCAATGCTGGCCCGCAGGTAAACTACCAAATCGGGTTGCGGTATTTTTTCGGCCAAGGCTTCGTGCACCCGGTAATACATCGTCAGCTCATCACCAGTGATGTTAATGCTGGCAAAAAGTGAGTCTTTGTCAAAGGTGTAATCAGAGATAATGCTTTTCCCTGTTGAGAGTACGCCTGGAATAACCTTGTTTTGTTGATGATAACGGCTCAGCAGGAAGAATATCTGGGTCTGAAAGGCGTAGCGGGCTCGGTCGCCATAAAAATCGGATAGAAATGGGTTTTCTTCGAAGACTTCCAACAGCAATTCAGTGTTAAAGGTATCCCGTAGCATGCGGGCAAGGGTGGTTTTGCCCACACCGATAACGCCCTCAATGGCGATGTAATAAGCAGGGTTTTTCTCGTCCATGATAAGGTTTAGTATACCGCAGTTGGCGAAGCTACCCCTTCCGGAAGGCTAAGGCGCGATGCGGAAGAAGAAATTTGTGCCTTAGAAGAGGTTGGAGATGACGAACGCCCCACCCAGGTAAGACAGGACGCTGGCAATCAAAAACCAGTAAGCAATTCTAGGGGATCCTTTGAACTCACCGTAAGCCAAGCCCCAGATTTGAACCCATAAACCAGAAATCATACCCAATGGCCAGCTGAGCACAGAGCTTAATTGGCGCGTGGCATAGGCGTGTAATACATTGCCCCCATAGTGCGTCCAGGAGGCAATTGAAATTTGCAGCAGCAGCTTGGGCTTTAGTTTTATTACCATGCCCCATTCGCCGCGCTTGCTGATCAGGTAGCCGCAGAAAACCAGCGCTCCCAACCATACACCACTGACGAAGAGACAAAGATAAGGCATGACAGGAAGACCGCTGGGTTGGGTGACGCTTTTCAAGCCGTAGGAGATGCTTGATGAATAGATTACCCCAGTCATCGCGGCAATGAGGGTAAAAAAGAAGACCCGCTGACTAATTTTTCCTCTTCCAGCCGCGTGGTCTTCCGGTCTGGATTTTGCCGACAGAAAAGAAAAGAATATCGCCGCGATCAAAAGTCCACCGGCTAAAAATAAGCGCCAAATAGGCATATCTTCAGGGATGCCGCCAATAAAACAGGAAACCATTGTGCCCAGTATCAAGCTGAGGGAGCCGCTGATCGGTTGCGCCAGGGCCAGGCCAACCTTTTGCATCACCCAAACACTCGATGAGTTGGTCACCGCGGAGACAAACCCTCCCAGCAAAGTCAGCAGCACTCTGGCCGGGTCGCTATTAATCATGTTGCGGATGGATTCAATCAAGGCAGACCCATCCAGGATAAAACCCAGCACCCAAACAAATATCAAGGCCGCGCTGGTAAGGATCAGGTAAAAGATTTCAAGCGGCAGCTTGATGGTGTACTTCAGGATGATTGCCCAGGAACCCCAAAGAAGCGAGGCAAACAAGGCCAGACTAACCGCCGTTTGTGTGCTGAGCTGGGGGTCAAAATTCATATGCCTGATTGTAAAGGATTCAAGGCGATAAGACAGATTTTTGGTGACTTAAATTGCGCAACTTGATCATTTCTCCTTGTTTTCAAGCTTTGCCCTTTCCTTGAAAGGGGGTTCGTGTAATAATCAAATTCCGTTGTGGTTCAATCAATTGAAGGAGCAGCGGATGAAAATCGGGTTTGATCCCAAAAAATACTTGGAAGAACAAACCAAGTTCATTTCCGAACGTGTAAACAATTACGATAAGCTTTATATCGAGTTTGGCGGAAAACTGCACGACAAGCACGCCAAACGTGTACTTCCTGGTTTCCAAGCCACTGCTAAAATTGAAGTCCTCAAGAAACTGGCTGACAAGCTGGAAGTGCTTATTTGCATTTTTTCCGGGGATATCGAGCGCAAAAAGATGCGCGGCGATATGAACATCACTTATGACATGGAAGTGCTGCACCTGATTGATGACTTACGTACCAACGGCCTGGAAGTCAACAGTGTGGTCATTACTCGTTATGAAGACCATCCAGCAACCAATTCTTTTATCAACAAGCTGGAACGCCGCAACATCAAAGTTTACAAACACATGGCCACACTGGGCTATCCAACCGCGCTGGATACCATTGTTAGTGACGAGGGCTACGGCCGAAACCCCTACATTGAAACCAGCAAACCGATCGTGGTTGTCACCGGCCCGGGGCCTGGCAGCGGCAAGATGGCCACCGCCCTTTCACAGCTCTATCACGAGTATAAGCGCGGCAGAGTGGCCGGCTATTCCAAATTTGAAACCTTCCCCATCTGGAACTTGCCGCTCAAGCACCCGGTAAATGTGGCTTACGAGGCTGCCACGGTGGACCTTAAGGACGTCAACATGATCGACCACTTCCATGTTGAAGCATACGGCCAGATGGCGGTCAATTACAATCGCGATTTGGAAGCTTTCCCTTTGCTCAAACGCATCATCGAGAAAATCACCCAAAGGGAATCGGTTTTCAAATCGCCTACAGATATGGGTGTCAATCGGGCGGGCTTGTGCATCGTGGATGACGCGGTTGTGCAGGAAGCTGCCCGCCAAGAAATTACCCGACGCTACTTCAAAACGGCTTGCGACTACAAGAAAGGCTTGCTCGGGCAGGATGAACTGGACCGCATGCTGATGATCATGGACGAGCTTGGCCTGAAACCGGAAGACCGGAACGTGGTTCTCCCTGCCCGCGAACGTGCCGCCAGGCTGCGCCAGGAATGCGAAGACACTGATGGTTTAAACGCCGTGGCTATAGAATTAGCAGATGGCGAGATTATTACCGGAAAATCCTCCGAGCTTATGGATGCCGCCGCTTCGGCGCTGCTAAACGCTGTCAAACACTATGCCAATATCGCGGATGACCTGCATTTGATTTCACCCATCGCGCTTGAACCCATGCGCAGTTTGAAAGGCCAGCTTTCCGGCAGTGAGCGCACACAACTGAATGCCCAGGAAGTGCTGCTGGCTCTGAGTATCTCCGCGGTCACCAACCCGATGGCGCAACTGGCTTTGGACCGGCTGCACATGTTTGAAGGCTGCCAAGCTCATTCAGCCACCATGCTGGGCGATGAAGATGAACGGATCTACCGCGAGCTGGGCATCGATGCCACCAGCGACCCGGTGTTTGCTTCCAGCAACCTGTTTTACGATATGTAGTCAACAGGCGCGGTCAGGCCAAGCCTGGCTGAGCCCTGGCCAGGTAGCACGCATTCATAGCCTGACGCCTCATCTGATTAATAGATGATTGGGACCGAGTTTCTTCAGATACTTTTTCGAGGACGCTTATGATGGATTTCAGCATTCAAAATCAAAAACTAGACCAGGTGGCAGGCTTACTGCGCCGATATGGCTTGGATATGTGGATGACCTTAGGGGCGGAGACTTCCATGAAGCCGGAGCCTGCCCTGGATTTTATCCTCGGATTGGAGATGACTTGGCTCTCGGCTTTTATTCTGACGGCTAATAATGAGCGCATTGCCATTGTGGGGCGTTTTGACGCGGAAAATGTCCGTCGCATGGGCGGCTATAACGAAGTCATCCCCTATGACGCAGATTTCTTTCCGCCTTTACTCCAGGTGCTTGAGCGTCTCAAGCCCAACAGCATCGCCCTCAACTACTCTGAACATGATGTTTCAGCAGATGGGTTAAGCCATGGCACCTGGTTAAGCCTGACAAAAGGGCTCACTGGCACGCCTTACGCCGACTGCCTGGTGAGCTCGGAAAGCCTGGTGCGTTCGCTGCGGGGGCAAAAAACCCCAACTGAAGCAGAGCGCATTCGCATGGCCGCAAACACCACGGAAGAAATTGTGGATGAGATTGGCAAAAGCATGAGAATTGGTATGAATGAGGACGAGCTCTACAGCATGGTGCAGGGCTTGATGCGTAAGCACGGAGTAAAACCCAGTTGGGACCCCTGCCCGAACATTTCCGTGGGACCAGCTTCGGCCGCGGGCCATACCCTGCCCGACGCGCGCTGCAGCGTGGAAGCCGGTTTGCTGGTGCATATGGATTTGGGTGTGCTCCAGGATGATTATGCTTCGGACATGCAGCGGGTTTGGTACATCCTGCGGCAAGATGAGACTGAAGCACCAATAGA
>CAYVRH010000045.1:4817-8702 GCA_964452955.1 uncultured Anaerolineaceae bacterium
CGTCCTACGGCCGGATGAAACCAAAGCCCCCCTCGCAGTGCAAATGGCTTTTGAAGATGTGCGCGGGGCCATCCTGGCAGCTGCAGCGGTGTTGAAGTCTGGCGTGGAAGGCTGGAGGGTGGACCAGGCGGCGAGGGATTTCATTGTGTCGGCCGGGTACGCGGAATTTCAACATGCCACTGGCCATGGGCTTGGCCGAGCCGTGCATGATGGCGGCACCCTGCTGGGGCCGCGCTGGCCGCGTTACGGGCAATCCCCTTATCACCTGGTAGAAGCAGGCAATGTATTCACGTTGGAACTGGGCGTGCAAGTGCCTGGTCATGGTTTTGTTGGGCTGGAAGAAGATGTGCTGGTGCTTGAAGATGGCCTGGATTGGCTCAGCCAAGCGCAGTAACAGATCATCCTGATTAAAGGCTGAGCGCACCCGATGTTATTACCAAGGCCAGGGCACAAGCCCGCTGGTCCAGAAGGATAGCTGCAACATTTCCTGTCGGGTCGTGGTATCTGCCCATACGGGCGTGACGCTATCCGTGAATTGGATGGTCAGGATCTCTGTGCTGATGTAGCTGCCATCATAAAAGACATGCCGGTCGATGAAGGCTTCAGCGTACTCCCCTCCCATCGTGTCCTGGTCGAAAAACAAGTTTCCAAGCCCGTAATGCAGAAAGCTATTGCCTTCCAACCCATCAAAACCAAAGGTTTGCGGGCGGTGGGCCTGGCTGCCGCTGACAATCACAGCCCCAGCCTGGGCTAATTGCTGAAATTCACGTAGCATGCGCTCGCTGGGGTACCAACTGGAAAGCTCCGTGTGCTGGAGCCCCACGATGACCTGGTAGCCCTGGCTTGTCAACCCCTGAACCTGGCTGGTCATGGCATCCATGTCGCAGGCAAGCGCGCCTGGGGTGCTGGAAGTAGCCATCGGGTAGCCGACATCCTTGGCATTGCAGCCAATGAAGGCAATTTTGTTGCCATTGATTTCAAATAGCGCTGGCTGGCTGGCCGCGGTGCTATCCACCCCGCCGCCGAAGGTTTTCAAGCCTGCTTTTTTATAAAGTACCAGGGTGTCCAGAAGCGCCTCGTCCCCCCAGTCGTTCAAGTGGTCCCCCGTCAACTCGATCACATCCGCGCCAACCGCCTGAAGCGCTTCGAGATAGGCTGGCTTGGAACAGAGCTTGAGCGTCAGGTGCTCGTTTTGGGGGTCGGGGCAGTCTTCCGCGAAGGGAACCTCGTTGCTGATATGGGTAATGTCGGTTTCCCGCAGGGTTTCACCGATGATTCTGGCCGGTGCTGACAAGCCGTTCTGTTCCATGCCCCAGGCGGTTGCCCGCACCAGGGCGGTTACACCTGTTAGTATGACAGTGGCCAGCTTCTGGGGGTCGCAGTTGGTCAAAGGCAGATGCCTGCTGAGGAGGCTCAGCAACGCCTCTTCATTGATATTTCCCTCCGGTTCAAGGCTGATTGGTACTGAAAGCGCGTACTTCTCCGGGTCAAAAGTCTTTTGAATGGGGGAATTGCCATCCAGGCTGATGACTTTGAGACGCGGGGTAAGGGCTTCAAAAGGTAGGATAGCCCAGGCTGATTCAGTCTGCCAGACCCAATCGCTTAAGGCTTCACGGGGCACGATTTCAAGTCTCCCAACCGGTTTACCCCAGAGAAGCTCCAAACTCCACGCGGTCTCCTGGCTCATACCGAGGGTGGAAAAGACGGATGGGCTGCCCTTTTGCCAATAGTTTAGCAGGCTATCAACCGCGATCTCATCCGTTACAGTTGTAAAAGGCCCTGTGAGGGCATAAATCCACGAACCCACACGTGAACCATCAGCTTGCCCGAGAGTGACAGCAAGCCGTTGGGCGCTGGCTGTGCAAAAATCGGCGTCCAGGGCTTGGATTTGCTCTGCCAGCCCAGCTGGGGCTCCTTCCGGTAGATCCAGGCAGAATGCCGACAGGTTTGTTGTGGGTGTTGGAGTGACGGTGGCAGAAAGAACTTCTTCAGTTGAGCCCGGTTCAGTAACGCTTGCTGTATTCGGCATAACCGGTACCTGTGGATCTTGGGCTGGGTTTTGGGCGGTGCAGGCACACACTAAGAGGGCCATCAGCATGAAAGCCGCTTTGCGCATCAACTGGCTCATCCGAAACAGACAATTTTTCTCGCTCATAGGACTTTTCAGGTTATTCCCAGACCTGTCAGGAATTATAGTCTTCCTGCGCCCTCATCAGGCTCTTCACTATTCCTGAAGAAGGATCCCAAAGCCATTACAATATGTGTATGAAACTTTCCCCTACGCAAAGAGACATCGATTACTGGGTGGAGACCTTTCTGCCCCCCAAAGACATTTACTACCTGGATGAGCCCGTGAGCGCGGGTAATTTGGGCACTGCTGAGTTGCTCACCCCCAGTGAGTTGCTGGCGCATCCGGAATATGGCAGCCTGGCTTATGCTAATACATATGACTACGAAAAGTTGGACCTCTCACGGGTGAAGTGGGTGCTTGTGGCCCCACCGGACTGGTTCCCGGCTTTGCCGATGCTTGAACGTGCCAAGCTTTTCCGCTTGCAAGTGCAATTGGGGCGCGGCCTGGTATTAGGCCAGGAGGTACTGCCCGGCCATGCCTTTATAAAGATGATCCAACATGCCGGTGTGGATGGCAAGTTGGTACTCAACCACTATTTATGGAATCGCCTGGACCTGAACCTCCGGCAGCAGACTGCCGAACGCGTGGCCAGGTTTATGGATGGCTTCGAGTGCGAACCTTGCCCGGAAGACGCGCCTGCCTGGATGAAGAGCCGAGCTAATAGCTTTATCCACTCTGATGGCGCCAATGGTTTTGGGGCAACCCTTTTCGCTGCCAGCGGTAACCCTGACTGGCTGGAGAAGAACGTTTCACGCGAAGAATTCCGTGCGGAACTTGGAGCCCTCGGCTTTCAGCAAATCGACCGCGATAACTCGTTATCAGGCGGTATCACCGTCTTTTATGATGGGTCTGGCTTGGAAAGGCACGCTTGTTATCAACTTGGCAACGGGCTGGTACTCAATAAAAGCGGCCAAAGCAAATACCAAGCTCTGAAAGTCAGCAAGGTTGACCAGGTCTTGGAAGGTTGGCCAGGATTCAAACCATCCAGTTTCGTTGTAGAAGCAATATAAATCGTCAAGTTTTGCTTTTGGGCTTAGCTAATGCGGGGGATTTTCAGCGCTTTGGTTGCTCTGGAAGATGCTTCGCAAGCTCAGCATGACAAAAAAAACAATCAAACCATCTATTCTGATATGTCATCCCACGTTCAACAGATTTAGAAGATTAATCCCGAAACACCGCCAGAGGCAGGCTGGCTGCGACCGTAAAGATGCCAGCGTCGACAATCTCAGTGATTTTCAAGTCCACGCACAGGCTTGCCAACAGGTAAGCGTCGATGGGCGAAAGTTGCCAGCGCTCGGAAATTAAATCCACCATGTCTCGTGCGGCGGCCTGGGCGGCTTTGTCAAGGTCTGTTTCAATCCCAAGGGTGCTGATGAAGCCTTTGTCATCCAGACCCGGCAGCAATGGCGAAGGCGTGGTAAAACGCGGCGTGCGCAAGTTCTGCCCCTTCAATAAACTGAAACGCAATGTGGCCCCCAGGGGTGCTTCAAGCGCAGTGACGCAAATTTCGCCATCACCCTGCGCACCATGCCCATCCCCGATGGAGAAGAGACCGCCTACCACCTGCACTGGCAGATACAGGGTAGAGCCTTTGCGGATATGGCGCGTGTCCATATTGCCGCCGAAATTCCCTGGCGGCATCACGGCCAGGCCTTTGGCCCCTGCCGGGCACACGCCCATGGTGCCAAAGAACGGATTTAGCGGAACGTGGATATCCTCCCGGAAGGGGATATAT
This sequence comes from uncultured Anaerolineaceae bacterium, assembly GCA_964452955.1. GTDB lineage: Bacteria > Chloroflexota > Anaerolineae > Anaerolineales > Anaerolineaceae > Mesolinea. Next base: position 8,684 of record CAYVRH010000045.1, read on the forward strand.
TCCCCGTTGGAGATATCAA
>CAYVRH010000046.1:0-725 GCA_964452955.1 uncultured Anaerolineaceae bacterium
CTCAAGATAACCAAAACCGAGGAAGACAACTGCCTTGGGTCTGTAATATTTAATCCGAGAGTGGAGATGGTTAACCCGCCAGGGGATACAGTTGTCTAGATAGGTTTTACGGTTTCGTAGAATTTCCAGGGTAGTCCATTTGTGATAATTCCATACATTAGTACTTGGCGAAGGAAGTGGTAATAACTCCAAAAGGCAAGTTTCACTGTTCTTTCTGCCAATAACATCACGCTGGTATTCACTAACATCCTCCTTTTCAGATGCCAATGCCTGTGCGGAAAGAACAATTCTTGCTTGCTGCTTCCAAGTCGGCTGCAATACAACCTCCTTTTCAAAATACTGTGGGAAACCAATCTTCATATGGAAGTCGTAAATATCAACTAGCTCAGTCCCGCCCAATTCTTTCCACGCATTTAACCTTGCCGTGACCTGAGCCAGGTCATTGCCGCCACCTTCTTCCATACCGACAAACCAATAATCCCCTGAATAATTCCCTGAACCATAAAAGGTTGCCATAAAATGTTTTAGGAACTCATCGTTAAGGTTCATTCGTCATCTCCTTTTTGTTAGCATGCTGGAAACGTGTGGGCTATTATAGAACTCCTCTATTTAGATTTTACAACCTTCAGTGACAAAAACAGCTGAGATGACCCATGCTTCAGCGTTGGCGCGATGATTCCAGTTATAATTACCTGCTACTTGAACGAAGGAACTGTTATGCAACC
>CAYVRH010000046.1:735-8187 GCA_964452955.1 uncultured Anaerolineaceae bacterium
GTTTGAACTTTGTGTTCATTACAACCTCCTATTTGATAATTTGATTTATACGATGGACAGTTAAACTATACGGAAGAGTCCTTCAGAATTCAACTAACAGTAGCTTTTGCATCCTTGGCCTTCTTTAGACCGAGCTGATCATGCAGACTCATGCTCGGTCGGGAGACCTTCGCAAGCATCCTAGGGAACTCATTCATAACTCACAAAACGTATTGGCAGGCTGAATCAAGTTATAATTACGAGCTATCTGAACGAAGGAACTGTTATGCAACCAATTTCACTCACGGGCATCAAGCCCACCGGCAGCGTGCACATCGGCAATTATTTCGGTATGTACAAGCCGGCCATCGAACTAACCCAGAAATATCTGGGCATTTATTTCATGGCGGATCTGCACGCGCTCAATTCCATCCAGAACCCCAAGGAACTGCAGGATCTCATCCACGAAGCGGCTTGCGGCTGGCTGGCACTTGGCCTTGACCCCGAAAAGAGCATCTTCTTCCGGCAGTCAAGCATCCCGGAGATTCCGGAACTTACCTCTTACCTGACCAACGTGACGCCCAAAGGCCTTATGAACCGCGCTCACGCCTACAAAGCTTCGGTGGATCGTAACCTCGAACTCGACCGCGACCCGGACGACGGCATCAATATGGGCCTCTTCAATTACCCCATCCTCATGGCCGCCGACATCCTGATGTACGGCTCGGATGTGGTGCCGGTTGGTCTGGACCAGAAACAGCATATTGAAATCACCGTCGATATCGCTGAGAATTTCAACCGCATCTACGGCAAAATCTTCAAAATCCCTGCCGGCGTCATTGACGAGTCAGTAGCTTCCATTCCCGGCACGGACGGGCGTAAGATGAGCAAAAGCTATGGCAATGTGATCTCCATTTTTGCCCCTGAAAAGGAAGTGCGCAAGTCCATCATGCGCATCGTTACCGACAGCAAAACGCCAGAAGAGCCCAAAAACCCGGATACCTGCAATCTCTTCCAGATCTACAAGTTCTTCGCGCCTAAACCTCGGTTGGACGAAGTGCGCCAGGCCTACCTGAACGGCGGCCAGGCTTATGGAACCCTCAAAGCAGAACTGGCCGACCTGATCTTGGCTTACTTCGCGGACGCACGCGGCAAATTCAGCGGTCTGATTAACGACCGGCCTTACGTGGATGGCTTACTGAAAGCCGGTGGAGAAAAGGCCCGCGCCCTGGCCATCCCAATCATTCAGCGTGTTCGGAAAGCCGTTGGAACGGCATACTAATGATAGAACCCAATTCCGAATCTGTAACGGCCACAAAATTACCCGCGGCAGAGCGTTCCAAGCTTTCAAACCGGGCTATGAACCTGGCACTGGGCACCAATATCCTGCTTGCCATCCTTAAACCAGGCGTGGGCATCATTGGGCACTCCCAGGCCTTATTGGCCGATGGCATCAACTCCACCTCTGACGTGGTCTATAATATTGTTGTCTCCGTTTTTGTGCGCAGAGCCCATAAACCAGCTGATGACGAACACCCTTATGGCCATACCCAACTAGAATCAGTTGGGGCTTTGGTTATTGGGGCTTTCATCCTCACCACAGCACTCACCATTTTCTGGCGGGCAGTTAACTCACTTTTCGATTATTTCTCAGGCAACGCTTCCCCAGCAGAAATCTCTCCTTTCACGCTCTATATCGCGTTATTTACGGTGGCGCTTAAGATCTTTCTTTCACTCTACACCAGAAAACTGGGTGACCGGACGCAAAACCCTTCCATCATTGCCATCGCCCAGGATCATCGCAACGATATACTATCAGCCTCCGCAGTAGTTATCGGCGTCATCCTTGGCAGGATGGGCTTCCTCTGGATGGACGCGCTGGCAGGCGCGCTGGTGGCCGTCTTCATTGCCCGAACCGGGTTCAGCATTCTGAGGGAATCAACTGATGACCTGATGGATACCGTCCCTGGAAAAGCCTTACGGCAGCAGATTGAGCAAGTGCTGTCGGCAGTACCTGGCATCCAGGAAATTGACAGCATGCAAGCTCACCGATTTGGACAATACCTGGTGATCAACCTGGCAATTTTTGTGGATGGTCATCTCAGTGTGGATGATGGGGATGCCATCGCTGACGAAGTCGAACGGAAAATTACCGAGAGCATGGATTATGTTCGAGCTGTGCACGTGCATTTTCATTCACGCAAGTAAGCAGCAAATAGCACAGCATACAAGCTGAAGATTTGGCATTCTCCATTCGGCGATGTATATTTAGGCAGATTACTACACAGGAGGAATGATGAATAATTTTCGCTACTACAACCCCACTACCATTGTCTTTGGCAAAGGCACTATCGCCAAGCTTGATGAATTGGTAAATAAAAAACAAAAGATACTCTTGCTATATGGTGGCGGTTCCATCAAAAAGAATGGGGTTTATGACCAGGTAATGAAAGCCCTGGGCAAAAGAAAAGTGCTTGAGTTTGGGGGCATTGAAGCTAACCCAGATTACGCAACCCTCATGCAAGCAGTAGAAATCGTTCGGAAGAAGGATGTAGACTTCATGCTCGCTGTGGGCGGTGGTTCAGTAATTGACGGCACCAAATTTATTTCTTTGGCCGCCAAGTATGAAGGCAACCCCTGGCACATTCTGACCAAAGGAGCTGCCAAGGATTGTACTGAAGCTCTGCCTTTTGGGTCTGTGCTCACATTGCCCGCCACCGCTTCTGAATTTAATAAGAACAGTGTTATTTCCAGACGTGAAAAGAAAGTCAAATTCTCTTTCGGAAGCGATCTTGTATTCCCCAAATTCTCAATACTTGACCCTGAGACTACTTACTCTCTGCCAATCAAGCAGGTTCGCAACGGCCTGGTAGACGCTTTCGTACACGTAATGGAACAGTACATGACCTACCCCGCGGGTGGTATTGTGCAGGACCGTCAAGCTGAGGCTTTACTCTTAGCTATTATTGAGACTGCTCCTTCGGCTATGCAGCTTGACCCAATCTCCTACGATGGCCGCGCTAATTACATGTGGGCTGCCAGTAATGCCCTCAACACCCTCATTGGCGCCGGCGTACCACAAGACTGGGCCACTCATAGTATCGGCCATGAACTCACCGCTCTCTACGGCCTGGACCACGCGGAGACTTTAGCCGCGGTCTTGCCTTGGCTGCTCTGGTACAAACGCGACCAAAAGAGAGCCAAGCTTCTCCAGTACGGCCAACGCATATTTGGTATTAACCAAGGCACTGAGACCGAACGAGTAGATCGAACGATCGAAGCTACTTCTCAATTCTTCCATAGTTTAGGGATGCCCACCACCTTGAGTGCCCATAAGATTAACGCTGAAGATGCTGCCAGCATTATCGGCCGCCGTCTCAGCAAGCGGGATTGGAAAGCTGGTGAACACTCCGATATCCTTCCTGAGGATGCAGCCAACATTCTGCGGCTGAGCCGCTAACTTAAGCCTCGTTCAATTCAAGCTGGCCCGATTGAGCCAGCTTTTTGATTCCGCAATCCAGTTTTGCTGATTCTCCCCACGAATGTGTTAATATGGATAAAATTTATTGAGATTTCCAAAAGGCAGATATTAATGGATTTTATTCAAGAATTAATCAGCAATCCAGCACTCCTCATCACAGTAATTCTAACTACCGGTGTGATCCTGGTAAATGGTTGGACTGACGCGCCAAACGCGATTGCCACCTGTATCTCCACCCGGGCGGTAAAGCCCAAAGACGCCATTCTGATGGCGGCTTTGTTCAACTTTTTGGGCGTCTTCATCATGACCCTGATCAATAAAAACGTGGCCTTTACCATTTCAAATATGGTTGATTTTGGCACCAATGCCCAGGCCAGCACCGTCGCCCTCTGCGCGGCGCTTTTTGCCATCGTGCTCTGGGCTACCGGCGCATGGTATTTTGGCATTCCCACCTCGGAAAGCCATGCCCTGATCGCAGGCCTAACCGGGGCGGCGATTGGTTTCCATGGCAATTTTCAGGGTGTAAGCGGTGAACAATGGATGAAGGTTGTCTATGGTTTATTGCTTTCCACTTTTCTAGGCTTTTTCCTTGGTTGGGGCATCGTCAAGCTGGTTGAAGCAATATTCAAAGATCATTCCCGTCGCAAAACAACCCGCCTTTTCAAGAATGCTCAAATTGCGGGCGCGGCTGCCATGGCCTTCATGCACGGTGCCCAGGATGGCCAAAAGTTCATGGGTGTATTTCTGATCGGTATGTTTGTTGCCAAGGGCCAGCCTACGCCTGCTACATTCGCGATCCCCATCTGGCTGATGCTATTTGTCTCGCTTGTAATGGGTTTGGGAACCTCAATCGGTGGGTACCGTATCATCAAGGCGGTCGGTTTGGATATGGTCAAAATGGAAACTTACCAGGGCTTCAGCGCGGATATTGCCGCCTCCCTTTCGATGTTGGCAGCTACCTTGCTGAAAGGCCTGCCTGTTTCAAGTACCCACACTAAAACCACTGCCATCATGGGAGTGGGTGCCGCCAAACGCATAAGCTCGGTCAATTGGAGCATCGTGCGTGAGATGGTGCTTACCTGGGTGCTCACCTTTCCGGGCTGTGCATTAATTGGTTATCTGGTTACCCGGCTGTTTCTGGCCGTCTTTGTTAAGTAAGGAGCTAAAATGCCAAAGAAGAAGAACAATTATTTCGCCATGTTCGTGGATATCGCCGAGGATGCCATCAAGGCCGCCCAGCACTTGGATAAGACCGTAAAGGACTTCAATCCTTCGAAGGCTGAAAAGACAGCCAAAGCCATGCACGAAATTGAGCATGGTGCCGACCTGAAGAAGCATGAGCTGATGAAAGCGCTGGCGGATGAGTTCATGACCCCCATCGAACGTGAGGATATCGTGACCTTGGCTTTGGAATTGGACGATGTTTTGGATTACATCGAGGAAATTTTCCAGCTCTTCTTCATGTTCAACATCCAAGAAATGCGCCCACAGGCAATCGATTTTGCTGAATTGATCGTGCGCAGCACCACGGCGATGAAGGTGTGCTTTGAAGAATTCCATAATTTCCGCCGATCCCAAACCATTGGCGGCAAGATTATTGAAGTAAATGTCGTTGAAGAACTTGCGGATGTGCTCTTTATCAAAGCCATGCGCGAGCTCTACACCAAGGAAAAAGATCCCGTCAAATTGAATGCCTGGGGTATTATCTTTGATAAACTTGAAAAAACTTGCGACCGCTGCGAGCATGTGGCTGACACAATTGAGTCAGTTATCATGAAAAATACTTAATCTGTCCTGCGTCCACGCAACTCATTGCCCCGAAGCCTCAACTTCGGGGCTTTTTTTTGGTTGAGGTTTGTGGGCTTCCCAGTTGAAGGAATTCCAATCTACCAATTGTCACCCTGAGCATTTAATGCGAAGGATCTTTGTCTCCCCTTTAAAGTGACCGATTCCAGTTTAGAAGACCCTTCACGATGTTCAGGATGACGAACTTGCTATGCCACAATCTGACGAACATTTTCTTTGTCATGCTGAGTGCGAGCGAAGCATCTGTGTTTATCTTTTACGTAAACGATTCGATTTTTGAAGTCCCTTCACTCCGTTCAGGGTGACAAGGAAATGCCCCTTATAAAACGCAATATACTTTTTGTCTGTCATCCTGAACCTGATTCGCGAAGGATATTTGTTTATCTTTCAATCAAGCGATTCGATTTTAAAGACTCTTCATTGCGTTCAGGCTGACAAGGATATGCCCTTTCTAAAACGCAAAATGCTTTTTGCCTGTCATCCTGAGCTTGATTTGCGAAGGATCTTTGTCTGTCTTTCAATCAAGCGATTCAATTATTGAAGACCCTTCACTGCGTTCAGGCTGACAAAAATGAAATGTGATGACAAGCTCTATGTGCACGTACAACAAAGCATCTTCCAGAGCCAAACTGAATGAAGGAATGATCACTACAACCAGAAATTCCAGACAAAGATTCCTCCTCGTGGTCGGAATGACAAGTAACTGATGCTTCTAGAGCATGGAAGGCCTATTAAAATATCGAATTACGCTGAGCGTTCCTCGCGCCAGACATCCGCCTCATTATGATAGCCAGCCCGCTCCCAGAAACCTGGCCGGTCGTGCTCACAAAACTCCAGCCCGGTCAGCCATTTAGCACCTTTCCAAAGGTAGACATCCTTCAGATCCCTGCGGCCAGGTATTGCCCCGCACACCCCCCTCAGCGGAGCGCCATGCTCAGGCGTGAGTGCTTGCCCATCAAATGCGGTAGCCATCAAAAAATTTTCCGCCCGAAAAACCTCCAAAGGCAGGTTAACTGTGAACCCAAATGCCGCGTGCTGAATGACATACCTGGCCTTGGGGTTTAGTTTGACAAGCCCTGCGTCTTCCAACGTTTTCAAAGTGATGCCTTCCCATTCCGTATCCAACTTGCTCCAGGTGGTTACGCAGTGCAGGTCCATTTTCACGCGCGTCTTGGGAAGCGTGTTGATTTCCTGCCAGCTCAAGCGCAGCGGCTTTTCTACCGCGCCCCAGATCATAAACGCCCAGGTTTCGGGGTCAAACTGGGGCACCGGCCCGTAATGCAAAACTGGAAAACGCTTGGTCAGCAATTGGCCGGGTGGTATGCGCCCTTCTCTATCAGCTTTTGTTTCCATCAAAACTCCAAACTCAGGCTCTCTCCTGGATTTAATACCGCTACTTTGGCAGTGGTTTCTGTTTCTACGCGCCTTTTCCAAACCTGAACATCCTGCCGGATCAGGTCAAAGGTGTTGTAATGGATTGGAACAACTACCTTGGGCTGGATGAGCTTTACCGCCCGCAGCGCGTCGTCGGGGCCCATGGTGTAGTTGTCACCGATGGGAAGAGCAGCCAGGCTGATACCTTCCTCGCCAATAAGTTTCATGTCGTAAAATAGCCCCGTATCCCCAGCCATGTAGATCTTTTCCCCTTCTGCCAAAGTGAGCAGGAAGCCAGCTGGGTTGCCGCCATAACCTCCACCCGGCAACGGTGAGCTGTGCAATGCAAGAGTCATCTTAAGATACCCAAATGGAAAGTGATAACCGCCCCCCAACTGCAGTGGATGGCCTTTGACACCTTTGCCTTCCAGGTAATGCAGGATTTCAGGAATGGCGATGACGGTGGCATTGTTCCGTTTGGCAATCTCAGTCGTGTCGCCGATGTGGTCGCCGTGCCCATGCGTGACCAATATATAGTCTGCTTTGATATCGCTCGCCTTGATCTTTGCCAGTGGGTTGCCTGTAAAAAAAGGGTCCACTAATAGGCTCAAACCGCCAATTTCCAGACCTAAACTTGAATGTCCGTAATAAATGAAATGGTTAGCCATGTTCATCTCCTTTGTTTAAGCAATCACAGATAAATTATAGACGGGAATTAGCCCATCGATACGTGGGTGGTCATTTGGTTGTGGGGCGATGATTGACCCGCCTTTGGTCAATCTTGGTTTGATTTAGTCGTAGGGGGAGATTGA
>CAYVRH010000047.1:0-8181 GCA_964452955.1 uncultured Anaerolineaceae bacterium
CAGTTGTAGCCGATTCAAGGTGATGGGCTTCATCCACAATCAGGTAGTTATAGGCTGGCAGCACCCGGTTCTGGGTAGCCGCGTCTGCCAACAGAAGGGCATGGTTGACAACGATGATATGCGCCGCTTCAGCAGCCATACGGGCCTTATAGAATGGACAACGACCGCCCGAGCGTTTGAGGCAGTTCTCCAGGCGGCAGCCTTCATCCTCGGCGGACATCCGTGACCAAACCAGCCGTTCGATAGGTCCGTTAAGGTTGATCTCGCTGCGGTCTCCGCTTTGGCTGTTTTGCAGCCAAACCAGCACCTTGGCCAAGACCCGCAATTCATCCGCGTTTTCTGGCCCGCGTTTACGCATCAGGCCTAATCTTCTGGGGCAGAGGTAATTGCCGCGGCCTTTGAGTACCGCCGTGTTGATTTCTATGCCAAGGGCTTCCTTAAGGGCAGGGATGTCCTTCTTGATCAATTGATCTTGCAGTGCGATGGTGTTGGTGGAAATTAGTACCCTTTCCTCGTTTTGCAGAGCCCAATAAGCCGCCGGGATGAGGTAAGCCAGTGATTTGCCTGTGCCAGTACCTGCCTCTACCAGTAAGTGATCCCCGCGAGAAAAGGCATTAGCCACAGATTTTAGCACTTGTACCTGTTGGGATCGATGCTCAAACTCCGGGAAGTGCCTGGAGAATTCGCCACCTGGTTGCAGGGTTTCAGCGATTTTGTCGGCATCGATAGGCGTAGGAACTTCCCTGGGTTCGAGGGGTCTTACCCTGGCAGGCCGCGCAAATTCCAGGTCGTATTCGGATTCTTCTGTCACCCGGCGTACCTGGATGCCTTCCAGATTCTTTTTCTTCAGCGCCCATCTGAAAGGCAACTCGGCTTTCCAATCTACCCCATCGGACTGGCGCACGATTTCAGCAATTAGCTTGACAGGAAGCTCGTCAATAGTTCTGGTCAAAATTTGAAAAACCTGGCGAGCGGTTTGGGCATCATCCAGGGCACGATGCGCAGCAGTTTGAACCACCCCCAATTGTTGCGCGAGGGCGCTAAGGTTGTAGCGCGGGGATCTTGGCAACAGCACTGAAGCCAACTCGTAGGTATCGATGGTTAGATTGTTGCGGAAAAGCCCGGTTTTCTGCAAGAAACCCAAGTCAAAGGCAATGTTCTGGCCGATGATAATCGCATCCCCCACAAAGCGCGCTAGATCCGGAAGCGCGTCCGCAAGAAAGGGTTTGTTCAAGACCATTGTGTTGGTGATTCCGGTCAGATTGGTGATGAAATTGGAAATGGGTTTACGGGGATTGATGAGCGTTGAATATTCCCCTTCTACCCGGTTTTCGTTGAATTTCACGGCGCCAATTTCAATGATTGAGTCGGTGTTCGGGTCAAGGCCAGTTGTTTCAAGATCCAAAGAGATGAATGCAGTCATGGCTTGGATTATACCTTTTGAGCGGTGCAACACGGATAAACCGAGATCCAATAATGAGTGGTGAATTGTGGATCAACCCCGTCGACTGCGCAGGGTAAAAGAGAAGCTCCCTTTCGGGAGCTTCGAATGATTATTTGACCAGGCCAAAACCTGAAAGCAAAATCAGGAAAATAAGCACAGGTGTGACATATTTGAGCATAAAGAAAAAGAATTTGGTTACCTTTTCGTTCTTCAGCTCGCCCTGGTTGCTGAGTTGGGCATCCAGCTTGGGGTATTTCCAGACCCAACCCACAAAGACAGAAATGAGCAAACCGCCTACGGTCAGCAAAATATTGGAGGTTACAAAGTCATAGAAATCGAAGAAAGTCTTGCCAAACACCAACATATTCGCGGTTGTACTGTTTGAAAGCGCGGCGGGCACTCCGAAAACAGCGATACCAACTACGGTTAGGATTGTTGCGGTCACCCGCTTAAGTTTGAGATGGTTCTCAAGGTAGGAGGTGATGACTTCCAGGAGCGAGAGGATGGCACCTGTGGCCGCCAGCGCAGTCAGAATAAAGAAAATCACCATAAAGAAATTGCCAAACGGCATGGAAGCGAAGACTGCCGGAATGGTGATGAAGAGCAGCGAAGGGCCAGCACCAGGCTCGAAGCCCAGGGCAAATACCGCTGGGAAGATGGCCAGGCCTGCCATGATGGAAATTAATAGATCCAGCAGTACAATGCGTGTGGCAGTAACCGGTATGTTCTGATCCTTGCGGAAGTAAGCTCCGTAGGTCATCATGCAGCCCATGCCCACCGATAATTTAAAGAAAGCCAATCCCAAAGCAGTCAAAACGGTTGAGAAAGTCACTTTTGACCAATCTGGCTTGAAGAGGAATTCAAGGCCGGCAGAAGCACCGGGCAAGGTGACACTGCGCACAATCACGATAACTAACAGTACAAAAAGCAGTGGCAGAGCTCGCTTAATCGTGGCTTCGATGCCTTTGACCACCCCGAAAGCAATTATCAGACCGGTTGCCAACAAGACAACCCACTGCCAAATAAGTGATTGGCTTGGGCTGGTAACCAAATCTGTAAAGATCTGTCCATTTGTGGCAGGATCGGTGGTCAGTTGACCAAGGGTGATGGCTTTAGCGATGTAAGCCACAACCCAACCAGCTACCTCGGAATAGAAAGCCATAATCAGGAAGGCAGCCAAAATGCCACTTGCTCCGATAATCCACCACAGGCTCTTAGGCGCCAATTTTTGCATGGTCCCGATAACGTCCTTGCGTCCTTCGCGGCCCATGGCATGCTCAGCCAGCATAACCGGAAGCCCAAGTACCAGCGTGCATAACAGGTAGATCAGGACGAACGCAGCCCCACCGTTGAGGCCTGCCAGGGCTGGGAACTTCCAAATGTTACCCAATCCAACAGCAGAACCCAGAGTAACCAGCAAAACCCCTAACTTCGAGCTAAACACAGGGTTTTCGGAGGTCTTTGTCGTGCTTACAACTTTTTGCTTGTTCATAATGACGGTCTCCTTCAAAATTTGGTATAAAAAAACCCCGGATTTGGGTTCCGGGGTTCTGATGCTGAGGTAAGACTATAAAAACCGGACCCTTTGGTTTGGTTTGGAATAAAAAAGCCAGGTAATAGCGATATGGGAAAGGTTTTTGTCGAATGCGGCTTGCATGAAACAATTCTATCCCGCTCGGGAGTCTTGCATAGGTCTGAGATATATCATTAACCCATTCTTAACCTGCACAGATGGGCATAGCTTCCACCGCTTATGGAAATCAAATAATCACATCAATAAAATAGGTATAATCTTTTGAGGAGTTTCTATGACAAATATCTGGGTAATTATCCAATTCATCATTGTGCTCGGCATTCTGGTGATGATTCACGAGGTCGGCCACGCGCTTGCCTCAAAGGCTGTTGGCATCCCTGTAGAAGAATTTGGCCTGGGCCTGCCACCAAAATTGCTAAAGCTAGGCAACATCGGCGGAACAGATATTACATTGAACGCCATCCCGTTTGGCGGCTTTGTGCGCCCCAAGGGAGAAGGTGATGATACCGTAGAGGGTGGCATTGCCTCAGCCCCACCCTGGAAACGGCTGATCGTCTTGCTTGCTGGGGTGACTATGAACTTCATTCTTGGCCTAACAGTCTTGATAATCATGTACGCGGCCGCTGGTAAGCCCATTGCCAATAAGATCCTGGTCTACGAAACTACCCCCAATTCACCTGCCGCCACCTACCTGCAACCGAACGACCAGCTGCTTAGCATCAACGGCTTAACCCTGAATAGCATCCCTGAAATGCAAGAGATCATCAAAGCTAATGCCGGCACAGAAGTTGAGATCCAACTGCTGCGCAATGGTGAAACAATAAGCGTACGCCTGATCCCCCGGGTGAACCCGCCGGCCAATGAAGGTTCTATTGGCTTCGCGCCCATGAACCCTAACGGCCCGATAGGTTTTGGTGAAGCGATTCGATCAGGTTGGGAAGACTTTAGCGGCTTCTTCAAACAAATCTTTGGCCTCTTTGGCCGTCTTTTTAGCGGGCGTACCGACCCCACGACTGACCGGGCTGTTGGCCTGAAGGGCATGTACGACATGTTCAGCTACTTCAACACCATGGATGAAAACCTGCCAGCCAGCGCTAACGTACAGGCCCCCATCTATCGTCTTGCTTTTGTTGGAATGGTTTCCACCAGCTTAGGGTTGATGAATATTCTGCCCATTCCACCCTTGGATGGCGGGCAGATCCTGCTGCTGCTGCCAGAATTACTTTTCAAACGAAAATTCCCCCAGAAGGTCGCCAATGCCATCAACAGTGTGATGATGCTGGTGATGCTCGCGCTAATGGCCTACCTTTTGATGATGGACTTCATCAACCCAGTCGTATTACCCTAATCGGAGTCAGATATGCAAATTACTTCACCAATCCCGCAACTTACTGAAGCTCTCCTGGACCCCAGTCCATTTCCGGCCAAGTTGCTTTATCTGTTCTCGGACCTCTTGCCGGAGGACCAGCGCGATCTGGCCAAGCTCTGGCCCAGCATATCCCTTGAAAGACGGCGCAACCTGATAAAGGACCTGGTTGAGTTGAACGACAGCGATTTTCTTTACGATTTTGAAGCTGTTGGCCGAACGGCGCTGGATGACACGGATACAGACGTGGTTTGCGGTGGCATTGACCTGCTTTTCACCACAGAAGATAAACAACTGATTCCCATGTACCTGCGCCTCCTGCGGGACCAGGGGCGCAATGAGCTGATCAGGGCTGCGGCAGCTAATGCACTTGGGCCTTACGTCTATTTTGGTGAAATGGAAGAACTGCGCGAAGACAAGCTGCATGAAATCGAGGAAGCCCTGCTCAAAGCCTACGCGCAGGATCCTTCTGAGCATGTACGCCGCCGCGCGCTGGAATCTCTGGGCTATTCTTCTCGTGAAGAAGTCCCTGCCATGATTCGCCGCGCGGTTGACCACTCGGACCCTAAATGGGTGGAAAGCGCGCTCTTCGCTATCGGCCGCTCCGCGGATGACGTCTGGGAAGAAAACATCATGGAGCACCTTGAAGACCCGGACCATGAGATTCGTCTGCAGGCTATTCACGCGGCAGGCGGCGTTGGCCTGGCTGTTGCCCGCAAACCTTTGCTGAAATTGCTTTCCCCTAAAGCGAATGTGGAACTCAGGAAAGAGGCCATCTGGGCGCTTTCCCAAATTGGCGGTGAAGGCGTGCTGGAAGCTTTCACGCGCATACAGGAGCTCACCGATGACGATGAGGAATACAGCTTGCTGGAAGAAGCCGTAGATACACTCAACTTCACCAACGAGTCCGGCCTCTATCAAATGATGGATATCGAAGAAGAAGACCTCGAAGAACTTGTGCACGGCCATACCCATGGTTCCGAAGAATCGGATGAAGATGAGGATGATTCCGCCCACCCAGATTATGAAGAGTGGGAAAAATACATGGACGAAGATGGGGAATTCGCTGATGAAGATGATGACGACGAGGATGGCCTTTACTACGACGATGAGGAAGACGAAGAATCATTTGAGAAAGACCATTAAGGAATGAAATTTCCCATATGCAAACACGGCTACAAGCATTCGTAAGCGGGCGGGTACAAGGTGTAGGTTACCGCTATTTCGTATACGATCATGCCCGCGTGCTCGGCCTGACTGGTTGGGTGCGTAACCTGCAGGATGGCCGGGTGGAAGTCGTAGCCGAAGGTAGCACGGAAGCTCTGGAAGCTCTGCTTTCCGAACTGCAACGCGGCCCAGGCGGATCCAGGGTCAAAGATGTGCAAACTGTCTGGTCCACTGCATCGGGTGAATTTGAATGGTTTGGCATCGAACATTGGTAGACCAGATCTAATAATCCAAAACAAAGATTGAAAATGATCCCAGAACCTGTCATCAAATATGAAAAATCTTGCGGAGCAGTGATCTTTTGTCAGTTCGCCGATGGAGAAAAGGTGCTCTTAGTCAAACATCGCGTGGGGCATTGGGATTTTCCCAAAGGGCATGTCAAAAGGAACGAAACAGAAATTGAAACAGCTCTGCGTGAAGTCAACGAAGAAAGTGGTTTGACGGTTACCCTGGATCAGAACTTTCGGAAGACCATCAACTACTCTCCGAAGGGCGGGGTGAGCAAGGACGTGGTTTACTTTATCGGCACTTGTAACCCACAGGAGGCGAAGAACCTTAGGCCCCAGCAATCCGAGATCGCTATCACACAGTTTGTTCCACTCGAAGAAGCAGAAAACATGATTACTTTTGTGAGTGGAAAAGAAATTTTCAAGAAAGCCCTGGCGCACAGGGAATCAAGAAAAACTGTTAAAAATTAATCGATTCTGCGGGCTAAGACTTCCTGCTGTTTCCAGGGTGGCAAGCCTGAATCTTCCGCCAAAATGGCTTTCAACTCGTAGACCTGGTCACGTAGCATGGCCGCGCGTTCAAATTCCAGATCCTTGGCAGCGGCCTTCATCTGGTTCTCCATCTGGGCAATCATCTTGGTGAGCTCGCGCTTATCCATTTCGGCTGCCAATTCCATAGCGGAAAGATGCCTGGGTCTTCCGGAATCCGGTTCCAACCCGCCGATACGGTCAGTGAGGTCGTGCACAGCCTTACTGATGCCAACTGGGGAGATGTGGTTGGCAACGTTGTAGGCTTCCTGTTTGGCGCGCCGACGGTTAGTTTCTTCGATGGCACGCTTCATTGAGTCGGTCATTTTATCCGCGTAAAGGATCACTTCCCCATTGATGTGCCTCGCGGCCCGGCCAAAGGTCTGGATGAGCGCGGTTCCGGAACGTAGAAACCCTTCCTTATCCGCGTCCATGATAGCCACCAGCGAGACCTCAGGTAGGTCCAAGCCTTCACGCAGCAGGTTAATCCCGACCACGATATCGTAAATACCTGTGCGCAGATCGCGCAGGATGCCAATGCGCTCCATGTTGAGCACTTCAGAATGCAGATAGTGAACCTTAAAGTTGGCTTCTTTGAGGTAATCCGCCATATCCTCGGCCATACGCTTGGTGAGAGTGGTGATGAGCGCCCTCTCCCCCCGGTCAATGCGTTTACGCAATTCGTTTATCAGGTCATCAATCTGGCCGGCAGTTGGCCGCACGCTAATTTTTGGGTCCACCAAGCCGGTTGGCCGGATGATCTGCTCAACCACCTGGTCGGCTTTTTCCATTTCGTAAGGCCCCGGAGTGGCACTGGTGTAGAGCGTAATCCCCATCATTTTCTCGAATTCAGGGAATTTGAGCGGGCGGTTATCCAGCGCGGAGGGCAGCCGGAAACCGTATTCCACCAGGACCTCCTTGCGTGAACGGTCACCGTTATACATGCCACGCAATTGGGGCACCATCATGTGGGATTCATCCAGCACCATCAGGTAGCGGCTGGGCATAAAGTCCAGCAGGGTCCACGGGGCTGAGCCCGGCGCGCGCTGGTCAATCAGGCGGGAGTAGTTTTCAATGCCGGAACAAGTGCCCACTTCGCGCAGCATTTCCACGTCATAGCGTGTGCGCTGCTCCAGGCGTTGGGCTTCCAACAACTGGCCATTGTTCCTGAAATGCGTCAGGCGGCTCTCCAGTTCCATCTCGATGTCAAAGAGGGTCTTCTCCATGCGGCTCTCGTCAGTAACGTAGTGCTTGGCTGGGAAGATATCAACCGTTTCGAGACGCTCGATGATTTCGCCATTGACGCGATCGAGCCGGGTGATGGACTCGATTTCATCGCCAAAGAAACTGACCCGTAACGAGTCCCTGTCGCTGTATGCCGGCAGGATTTCCAAAGTATCACCGCGCACTCGGAAAATACCCGGTTTGGTTTCCATATCGTTGCGTTGGTATTGGATATCCACCAGCTGACGCAAAAGGGCGTTGCGGCGAGAAATCTGGCCCTTGTTGAGGTGAATAACGCTCTGGTTGTAAACAGTTGGGTCACCCAAACCGTAGATAGCTGAAACCGATGCCACGATGATCACATCCTGCCGCGAAAGCAGGCTGGTGGTGGCCGCCAGGCGCAGGCGGTCGATTTCTTCATTGATATCGGTTTCTTTTTCGATGTAAAGGTCTCGCCTGGGCACATAGGCTTCAGGCTGATAGTAGTCGTAATAGGAGACAAAATATTCAACCGCATTGTTGGGGAAGAATTCTTTGAACTCTGCATACAGTTGTGCTGCCAGGGTTTTGTTATGCGTCATCACCAGAGTGGGAATCTGCAATTCCTGGATGATATTGGCCACCGTGAAGG
>CAYVRH010000048.1:0-7903 GCA_964452955.1 uncultured Anaerolineaceae bacterium
GCACGTGTACGCTGCGGACGTCAGGACCAGGCTGCACGGGCTAGAGGCGACCGAGCACTTCTGGGGATCCCTCCTCAGGCCAGGGTGATCGCCATGACGGCCAAGGCAGCGCCCATTGGGAACGAGTACGACTACATCGTGCATCCCGACGGAAGGGCAGGAGCGAACGGCGGAACGATCGGCAGCAGGGGAACGGTCGCGCAGGCGATCCAGTGGGCCATCGACAACTGCCCGGCCGGGGACACGCCTATAAAAGTACTCTCTGGTGGTGAACGCCGTCGAGTAGCCTTAACACGCCTGCTGCTTACGGAACCGGATATTTTGCTTCTTGACGAGCCTACCAACCACCTGGATGCTGAATCGATTGAATGGTTGGAACATCATCTGCAAAATTACAAGGGCACCGTTATAGCCGTTACGCATGATCGCTACTTCCTGGATAATGTGGCTGGGTGGATTTTGGAACTGGATCGGGGATATGGCATCCCCTGGAAGGGAAATTATTCATCTTGGCTGGAACAAAAGCAAGAAAGACTGCGCGTAGAGGAAAAATCGGAAACCAAACGGCAGCGCACATTGCAACACGAGCTGGACTGGATTCATATGTCGCCCAAAGCTCGCCAATCCAAAGGACAGGCCCGTGTGACCGCTTATGAAAAATTGCTTTCCCAGGAGTTTGAAAAGGAACGCAAAGACCTGGAAATCTACATTCCATCCGGTCCGCGCCTGGGTAATGTCGTAATTGAAGCAGAATCCATTCGCAAAGGATACGGGGATAGGGTTCTTATCAAAGACCTGGATTTATCCATCCCACCAGGCTCCATAGTCGGCGTTATTGGTCCCAATGGGGCAGGGAAGTCAACCTTGATCAAGATGATTGCCGCGCTCGAAAAACCAGATGCTGGCAGCATCAGAATTGGTGAGACTGTTAAGCTGGGATACGCGGACCAAAGCCGTTCCCTCGACCCAGAACAAACCGTTTTTCAAGCCATTACCGGAGGGGCTGACAATCTGCAATTAGGGGATATGTCGGTCAATTCCAGGGCTTATTGTGCCTCATTCAACTTTACAGGTTCAGACCAACAAAAGACGGTCAAAACCTTGTCTGGGGGCGAAAAAAATCGGGTTTTTCTGGCAAAAACGCTCACGAGTGGAGCCAATGTATTGCTTTTGGATGAACCCACCAACGATTTGGATGTCAATACACTACGCGCTCTTGAAGAAGCACTCGAAAATTTTGCTGGTTCTGCAGTGGTGGTCAGTCATGATCGTTGGTTCCTGGATCGCATTTCCACACACATTCTGGCGTTAGGCCACGAAGGCAAACCCCAACTCTTCCTGGGTAATTGGTCAGATTGGGAAGCGTATCAACTTTCCCGGACCGGAAAAGGTAACGATAAGCGCGAACCCTTCCGTGAGCTAAAGCGTTCATGAAATAAGTCCATCCAGGATTAAGAATCGGTATCCCCCAGGCCAAGCCGGTAGTTTCCCTTAATACAAAAAAAGCGGTAGAGTAAACTCTACCGCTTTTGATTAGTTTATCCTTGATTACTCTAGGACCTTGACATCGGTTGCCTGGGGGCCTTTGGCGCCTTGGACAACACTGAATTCTACGGATTGATCCTCTTTGAGGGTCTTGAAACCATCGCCAAGAATTGCTGAAAAGTGAACAAAGACGTCTTTCTCACCATTCTTGCGGGCAATGAAACCATAACCCTTTTCACCATTGAACCATTTAACAGTTCCAATCTCTTTTTCTGCCATGCTAAACGTTCCTCCAAAATAATTAAAAAGTTTTGTGTTTTTGTTTCTGGAGGTTCATGCGGGGATTGTTATTCACTTTCGTACAAAGAACTTCCATAACTTCGGCATATTTATAACCGATTATTTTAGTCAAGTCAATATTATTCGCCCATTTTAGTAAATGTACAAGCTAATTAACCACAAAACTGAGGTAAATAAGCCGCGTTTGTTATTAATATATCCTCCAATACGTGTTCCGCGATTTCAATGTCATCAATAACCGGGTCCAACATTAAGGATTGCACCGCCAACTGGCGGTCTCCATGGACAACCGCATCAATGCAGAGCTGACTGCAAAGCGCTTCTCTCTGCAGTAGTGCGGTTATACCTTTGGGCATTTCACCGATTTTCTCACCATTAATGCCATTGGCAGAGACAAATGCCGGTACTTCAACAATCGTTTCTGGGGCTAGCCCTGCGATCAAACCTGCGTTGGGAATATTAACAGCTTCCCAGTAAAGGTGCTTATCATTCAATATGGCTGTAATTACCTCCAGAGCCCCCTCACTGTCAGGGTATCTGAGGCTTTCGGCTCCTTTTTTGGAGGTAATGGTAGACTTTATCATATCCCATTGAAAATCGCGTAATGCGGCATTGAGAGCCCAGTCATAAAGGCTGCAATCATATTTTTTCCAGGGTTCAGTCTGCGGATTTGACATCCAGGGTAGATATTCACAAAGGTGTTCATCACCAGGGATTGGGAAAAGACCAAAATGTTTATAAACTTTGCGGGTCAACGGCTCAAAATCTGAACTTAAACTTTCCCAGGCTGTCCTGAATTGGGGGTAAAGATCTTTTCCGCTAGCGCGGTCCTGTAATTCCAACATCCAGGTAAAGTGGTTAAGGCCGGCGGCCTTGATTTTGAATGCTTCTTGACCTAAGGCTTGAAAGCGATGACTAGCCAGGTGGTTGCGAGGGTCCGCATGTGTACTTTGGAATTCCTCTATATCATTAAACTGATAAATTGGTGCGAGCGCTTTGGCAACCATGGCATAACCCATCCCCAACTGATGGCAAAGGCCTACCACTTTGATTTTGGTGTATGAATTTACCAGGTAGCACAATCTGTGCATGGGATTAGTGAAGTTAATCAACCAGGCATCAGGGCAAAGCACCTCCATATCCCGGGCTATCCCAAGTACTGGGGCAACATTCCTTGCTGCGTGCGCAAAGCCACCTGGACCGCCATTTTCGCCATAGGGTTGGCGCAGACCGTACTTATCGGTGATCTTACAATCTGCTTCCCAAAGCTGCTCCCTGGGTGTCACTTCAGTTGAGTTGATGACAAAATTCGCGCCCATTAAGGCATCTTTGTGATTGGAGTGACTGCTGATTAGTTTGTTGCAGTTCCACTCGGAATTCAGCCAATTCGCGAGTTCACTGATCAGATCCAGCGATGCTTGGTTACGATCTACCAGGCAAATTTCACTTCCATCGAGTTCATTTGACTGCAAGAGTGTGATGAGAGTTGAAAGGCCAAAAGAAAAACTTCCAGCCCCAATGCAAACAATCTTGGTCATAGTCACTCTTTGCTGTTCAGATATTCAGTAATTGCTTTGGCAGCCTTACGGCCGGCTCCCATTGCCAGGATGACCGTAGCACCGCCAGTGACGATGTCTCCTCCAGCAAATACACCAGGCATAGAGGTTTTACCGGTCTCAGTCTCGGCAAGGATGTGCGCTTGTTTATCAAATGCAAGCGCAGGGGTAGTTTTCTGAATGATCGGATTGGATCCATTGCCAACTGCAACAATCACGATCTCGATTGGAATTTCATACTCCGAACCGGGAATTGGTGATGGGCGTCTGCGCCCAGAACTATCCGGTTCACCCAATTCCATCTTGATCAAGCGGATAGATTGCAGCCAGCCAGTCTCGTTACCCTTGAACTCCAGTGGATTCCTGAGGAATTCGAACTTAACCCCTTCCGCTTTGGCATGTTCGATTTCCTCCACACGGCCAGGCATTTCTGCTTCGCTACGGCGGTAGATGATTGTGGAAGATGCAGCACCCAAACGCAGAGCAACGCGCGCGGAATCAAGCGCGGTGTTGCCCGCGCCAATAACTGCCACATGCTTGCCTAAAAGGTTGAGAATGGGGGTATCCACCTTGGGATACTCGTAAGCTTTCATCAGGTTGACCCGGGTGAGAAATTCATTGGCTGAATAGACACCAATTAAAGATTCGCCAGGAATATTCAGGAAATAGGGCAAGCCCGCTCCCGATCCAATGAAAACGGCTTCAAAGCCTTCTTCGTGCATCAGGTCTTCAATGGTGTAGGTAGCACCCACAAGTGCATCGGCGACAAACTTAACACCTTGTGTCTTGAGCGCGTCTACTTCCAGGCTCACTATATCCTTTGGCAAGCGGAATTGGGGTATGCCATAACGCAAAACACCGCCAAAATCATGAAAAGCTTCAAAAACAGTGACATCAAATCCAGCTTTTATCAAATCGCCTGCACAGCTCAAGCCGGCAGGGCCAGACCCGACAACCGCCACTTTTCGGCCGTTGGTTTTGGGAGGAATAGGTGCAGGTAAAGAACTGTCCTGTGCATAAATATCACTGCAATATCTTTCAAGCGCGCCGATGGCGATTGGCTTGCCTTTGGCTTTCAGAATACAGGCGCCTTCACATTGGTCGGATTGAGGGCAAACGCGGCCACAGACACGCGGCAAGGCATTTTCTTCCTTAATCTTTGCTCCCGCATCAGAATCATGGCCTTCCTTGATTAACTTGATGAACTGCGGGATAGGCACAGAGACTGGGCAGCCAGCCACACACTTTGGTATGCGGCATTGCAGGCAGCGGGCCGCTTCGGCAATGGCTTGTTCCCGCGTAAAACCGGTGGCCACTTCTTCGAAATTGCGGATACGTTCAGCTACTGGCAATTCGGGCATGACTTGCCTGCCAGTCACAAGCTCTGGCTGAGCTTCTTCAAGTTTGATCGTATCAATCTGCACATCCATGCGGCAGTCTTCGGGGTGGTTATAAGCCCGGTTGCGGTTGATCACAGTCGCAAAATCCACCAAATGGCCATCAAACTCAGGACCATCCACACAAGTGAACTTGACCGTATTGCCGAGTTGCACGCGGCATCCGCCGCACATGCCCGTTCCATCCACCATAATGGTGTTCAAACTCACCTTGGTAGGGATACCATGAGGTCGGGTCACTTCGCTAACAGCGCGCATCATCATCAAGGGGCCAACCGCCAGGACATAATCCAATTTTCTGCCATCGTCGATGAGTTTTTGTAGTACCTGCGTAACGAAACCATGAAAACCAAAACTGCCATCGTCCGTGGTGAAGTAAGCTTCATTTGAGACTTTTTCGATATCCTCTTTGAGGATGAACAAGTCTTTTGAGCGCGCGCCTGATATGGTGATAACATGGTTGCCAGCCTTTTTGAGCGCTTTAGCAACGGGGAATGCCACACCTGCACCCACACCACCACCAACAATAACCGCCGTGCCGTAATTTTCAATTTCTGAAGCATTGCCAAGCGGGCCAAAAACATCCAGAATGACATCACCCGGGAACATTTCTGCCAACTCTGAGGTGCTTTTGCCAACAGCTTGAACAATCAGGCGGATGGTACCTTCTTCTGGGTTCTGGTCAACAATCGTCAGAGGAACGCGCTCTCCGCCTTCGTTCAGGCGAAGAATCACAAACTGGCCGGGATGGCCTTTACGCGCGATTTGGGGAGCGTATATCCAAAAGCTGAAAATTTTCTCTGCTATTAATTGCTTGTCAACAATACTGCCTTGTTGGTACGTTTTTAAAAGGTCAAGGGACAAGATTTCAGTCAAAACTTCCTCCAGTTAATTTTTTACGAAACACCAGAAAACAGCCTGGCTTTCATTACTGCCGAGCACATAAGAGACGCAGTAACGCCCTGGGGTAAGGGAAGTGTTTGTCTCAAGTACCGGAATAGTGGACTCTAGCATTTTTGTTTTCGACGCAATCATCTGTTGGCTGGCATCCAAGAGCTTAAGTTTGCTGACATCCGAAACCATTTGATCCTTCAGGATAATTTGAGGTGCCTCAAGTTCTGTAATCACCAGGCCAGCATTTTCACTTGGAAATGCTTTCAGGATATTCAAACGTTGGAATTCCTGCCCGTCGAGTAAGAAGACTCCATTTTGTGTGGCAATTGGCTCGATGTTCATGCTCAGGTTCTGCTTCTGAGGGGAAATCAGATTTTTAAGCGTGGAACCAACCAAAATCCCTATAATGATAAAAGCCGTCAAAACCAATCCAAAGAGCAGCAATTGCCATTTCAAGCGTTTGGCTTCAGCCAGAAGTGGGTGTTCCTTGGGTTTTTCTTCGGCAACAGGGGTTACTTCCTCAAGATTGTCTTCCTCACCAGCCACCTGGGTTTCCTGATCAAGTTCGGGTTCTTCTTCTATTGATGCTTCTTCTTCCACTAAGGCGTCCATGGCAGCGATAACCGGCGAAACCTGGGTGGCTTGGCCCTCAAGGGATTCTTCGGGGGTATTCTGGGCATCTGCTAAGGTTTCAGTCTCATCCGGCGTTTGGGTTTCCGCAGCCTGAGAAGGATCATCTACATATTCAGGTTCGCTTTCAGAAACTGCGATCATATCGGGTTCAGGTTCTGTTTCTATTTCCGGTTCAGTCGTCGGATTTTCCAATTCGACCGGGTTGGTCGCATCCGGCGGAATGGTATTCTCGGTATCAGGGTCATAATCTGCTTGAGATTCTGTAGGTGTCTCCTCGGGTGCCGGCTCGCTTACTGGAGCAAGTGGCCCAACTGGCATAGGTGCCACGGTTTTTTCTGATCCAGTCTTGAAAACCCCGATCGGTCTGGTGTGATCTGAGAGAGTCTCTCCAGGTTTAGGGGCGATAAATTTCTTTCTCTTAAGAAATGCCATACCGCGTTGAGCTGGTTTGTTCTCAGGATCAATCTCAAGTGCTTTTTGGAGGAATTCTGTCTGTTTTTCTTCATCGTCGATGATCGCTGATAACCAAACCCAAACATCTGCATTCTGAGGGTTTTCTTCAGCAGATCGGCGCAAAAGCTGCAAAGCTTCTTCCATGCGCCCGCTTTTTGCGGCATCAATACCATCCTGCAATAGTGTACCCATTTCAGTCTCCTTGGGGTGGTCGTTGCAATCTTCAGACCAGCGAAAATTTTACCACGCGTAGGATAAAATACCTTTCAAAGGAGTTTTGCATGCAAATAGCCATTATTTCAGATACCCATAACGACAATTACGCAATTGAAAAGGCGATTGCCGAAATCCAGCGAAGAGAAATCACTCACCTCGTCCACTGTGGTGATCTAACTTCCAAGCATACCCTGCAGCATTACCAGGGACTTCAGGTACATCTTTCTTACGGCAATGGTGATCTGGACCAGCAGGGGATATCGGAGACATTAAAAACATTGAATCATGAAAGCAGTTCAGGCTTGATACAGGATTTTTCACAGGACGGCCAAAAGTTCTTTGTCGCGCATGGCGATACCCCAAAACTTATTCACTCTGCGCTGGAAAGCGGCACTTACGATTGGGTACTGCAAGGCCATACACATCGTTTTAAGGATGAAAAATATGGGAAAACCCGATGGATAAATCCAGGAGCGTTAGATGGCAGGCAAACAGAAGAGGCCTCTTTTGTGGTGATAAACACGAAAACAAATTCAGTCGAACGAATTTTTGTGAAGGAGCTGTAGATGCTGCAATCATTTGAGGGATTGGTCAGTTACATCGAAGATAAACCCGCCGTTAGCAGTGATTTCCCATTTGGTTTGGACACCCGGGTGTTTCGGGTGGGAAAAAAGATATTCGTGCTGATGTCCTGGGATCAAGACCCCATCCGCATCTCGCTCAAGGCAGAACCAACCGATGCTGTGATCTTACGCCAGACTTATACAGCCGTCACAGCTGGTTACCACCTGAATAAACAGCACTGGAATACGATCATCTGTGATGGCTCAGTACCTGATGCAGAGCTTTGCCATATGATCGATGAAAGCTATCGTTTGGTACTGGATGGCCTTCCGAAAGATATTAAGCGTGAAATTACTGGCAAAAATTGATCGGAAATTGGTGCGTTTTTGCCCGAACTTTGCCTTG
>CAYVRH010000049.1:0-7866 GCA_964452955.1 uncultured Anaerolineaceae bacterium
GTCATTGGCTCAAAAGCCGATCTGCTTGCCATCACACGCGACGATCTTTACAACCATTACCGCAATTATTACGCGCCATCCAACGCGCTGCTCTGCCTTGCCGGTGATTTTGACACCGCGAAGGTAATCAAGAAGATTGAGAAGCGCTACGGATCCATTCCCGCAAGCAGCGTCGAAAAACACAATCCACAACCCGAAAGCGATCTTCCCAATTACCAGCTAATTGAGCTTTTTGGCCCCGGGGATGCCAGTTACATCCAACTGGCTTACCGTTGCCCTGAGGGCAACAACGAGGATTTCTTTGCCCTCAGCATCCTGGATAGTCTGCTTGCCGGCCCGAGCAGCCTGAACATGTTCGGTAGCGGTGGTGTGGGTAATCGCACCAGCCGGCTCTACCTTGCACTAGTGGATAAGGGCTTGGCGGCCTCGGTGAGCGGAGGTTTGAATGCCAACATCGACCCGGGCAGCTACAACCTCTCCCTCACCTGCAACCCGGCGATCAAACCCGAAAAACTGCTCAAAAAGCTGGATGAGGAAATTGAAAAACTGCGGGCTAAACCTGCCCCCAAGTCAGAGATCAGGCAGGCTCAAAAACAAGCCAAGGCTCTTTTTGCCTACGGAAGCGATAACATCACCAATCAGGGTTTCTGGATGGGGTATTCCAATAGTTTTGCCGACTACAATTGGTTCCTAAATTATGTTGAAAAACTTGAATCAGTCAGCCCTGAAGCCGTGATGGAGGCTGCCCGCAAATACCTTGACCCCCACCACCGTGTGATTGGATATTACCTGCCGCAAAACAGGAGCCAGCATGCCTAAACTCAAAATGACCCATCAAAGCACCGCTCCTGAAAACCTGCCTGGCAGCAGCAACATCTTACGCACAGAACTGGGCAACAGCGCGACCCTGCTCAGCTTCCAAAATTCCAGCAGCCCCGCGGTAGTCATCCGCGGTTATCTCAACTGCGGTTCAGTGGCGGAATCAGAAGAAAAACTTGGAGCCGCCAGCCTGACTGCCAGTATGATGATGGCGGGAACCCAAAAAAGAAACTTCAAGACTTTGAATGCCAGTATTGAATCCATCGGCGCCAATCTCTATGTCAGTGCTGGAGCGCTGCAGACAAGCTTTGCGGGCCAGTGCCTGCGTGAAGACCTGCCAAAGCTGCTGTCTACCCTGGTTGAAGTGCTGGATCAACCAGCCTTTCCGCAAGTTCAATTCGAGCGCTATAAAATGCAGACGCTTACCATGCTCTCGATTCAAGCCCAGGATAGTTTTGACCAGGCTGATCTGGCGTTCAACCGCCTATTCTATCGCGATCACCCTTATGCCCACCCACAGATGGGCACTTTTCAGACAGTTCAAAACTTAACCCGTGATGACCTGGCGGCCTTTCACGACCGTTACTTCGGGCCAAAAGGCATGGCCATCGCCATCGTAGGTGGTATTCAACCTGAAGACGCGTTCGGAATTTGTGAAAGCACGCTGGGCACCTGGCACAGACCCGGGCAAGTTGAGATGCCAGAGTTGCCAGAATTCACAGCCCCCGAAGCAGCCCAACGTGAGCACATCCCTCTGGAAGACAAGAGTCAAACTGATTTATTGGTTGGCACGTTGGCGCCAAAGACTATGAGCCGGGATTACTACGCCTGTTCACTGGGCAATAACATCCTCGGTCAATTTGGCATGATGGGCCGCTTGGGTAATACCGTGCGTGAAAAGGCTGGCCTGGCTTACGGTATTCAGAGTGAGCTTTCTGGCGGCGTTGGACCGGTTCCCTGGCTAATCGCGGCTGGAGTCAACCCGGATAACCTGGAAAAAGCACTTCGTTTGATCCGCAAGGAGCTGCATCGTTTTTTGAGCCAACCGGTAACAGCGACTGAATTAAAGAATACAAAAACCCAAATGGTTGGGCGCATACCCCTCTCGTTGGAAAGTAACTCAGGCATAGCCAACGCCTTACTTAGTATCCAAAAGTATGGTCTTAGCCTGGATTACTTCAGTGAATTACCGGCAATCCTTGAATCGATCAGTCGGGAAGAAATTTTGGCCGCGTCCAGAAGGTGCTGGGATCTGGAAAAATTGGTCATCACATCTTCCGGGAGAGCTTATTAATGCTGCGCTGTGGGATCGACCTGGTAAAAATTGCCCGCTTGGAGGCCATCTCACCGGCCATTCTTAATCGTTTTATTCGACGAATTTACACCGAGGTCGAACAAGCCCAATCAAAGGGCAACATCGAGCAGTTGGCGGGGCTCTTTGCAGCCAAGGAAGCCGCTTCCAAGGCATTGGGAACAGGCATTGGCAAGGTAGCCTGGCAGGATATTGAGGTTCTTCATAAACTCAGTGGAGAACCAACAATCCACTTGCATGGGAATGCTAAAAAAGTGGCCGAACACCTGGGTTTGGAGGAATGGGCTGTATCCATCAGCAATGAAAACGGCATGGCAATAGCCAGCGTGGTCGCCATGGGGAGCAAGTCGAGTGGCAGTTAGGGTTCTCACCCTGAGCGACGTAGAAACACCAGCGGTTTACAACTCAAGAATCCGTAGCCGCTTTGGCGATACAGACCTGGTTATCAGTTGCGGAGATTTACCTTCTTATTATCTTGAATACGTTATCAGCATGCTCAATCTGAAGCTTTATTACGTCAACGGTAACCATGTGCAAAGTGCTGAAAGCGAAGATAACGCCGAGCGTAACGAGCACCCCTGGGGGGCAATCAACCTGCACCGCAGAGTAGTCTATGATCACGAGCACGACTTGCTCCTGGCGGGTATCGAAGGCAGTTTGCGTTATAACGATGGTCCACACCAGTACACACAAACTGAAATGTGGCGCATGGTTCTTGGGCTGGCACCCCAATTGGTCAGCAATCGAATGAAGTATGGCCGATATTTGGATGTCTTTGTCACGCACGCTTCAGCGGCTGGAATTCAGGATGACATGGACAAAGCTCACCAGGGTGTCGATGCCTTCCGTTGGTTGCTCTCCACTTTCAAACCCCGCTTCCATCTGCACGGACACATGCACCATTACAACCCTCTAAAACCAAACTTAACCCAGTTTGGCGAGACCCAGGTGGTCAACACTTACGGATATCGCGAGATCTTTATTTAGTATCCCTTAACCCAAACTTAAACCAAAGAGTGGCACCAGCATCTCATCCGCTGTCAGCCCCCCATGCCGGCCAAGCATGGTATTGGTTTTGTTCGGCCACCACAAGTAAGCATCGCCATGGCTGATGGCTATCAGGTCGCCGATACGATCCTGCAACTCGTGGCGTGCGCTGCTTGGGCCGAAGAGACCAGCCTGCAAAGCTTCTTCGCGGGTAATGAGTGTAAATTGCCCTGGCCAAGCCTTATCGAAGTAATCACGCACGGCTTGCTCTTTGCCGGATTTGACGTACAGGAAGGGCAAGCGGGCTTCGCAGGTGGGCATGATAGCAAGGTTTTCCAGTAATTTCGGATGGTTTTGGATGTTATTGTTTTCGTAATATGGCTGGTAAACCGCGCCATGATCGGCGGTCATCAGAAATAGCGTGTCGCTGGCAGCCCAATCCTTAAGGCCGCTAAAAAGGCAAGCTTTGAGTGTGTTGGAGAATTGTGAGAAGGCTTGGAGAGTGCGTTCGTCATCTGGCCCAAAGCGGTGCATCAGAGTATCTACAACTGGCCAATAGGCGTAGAGAAATTTCCGATTAGCTGGCCGCCGGTTCAACTCCTCACGCAGGCTCACCCAGAGGTCGGAGTCAGAAACGTAACCATGCACGTTTGCTTCCCCCAATTGCATGAGCGAAAGGCCGGAACCCACAATTCCCGCTGGCTGGTAGGCATGTGATTCGATGCCAGCTTCCCTGAACACATCACCCAGTGGTTTCACTTTATTAAACGTAGCTGGATTAAACTTTGCGTAAGCCAGGCTGCCAACATCCCCTGCGTAAGCAATCGGGGTATGAAGGATGGTGTTGATGGTAATGCCATACTCCTTCAACCACATTTCATAACCGATGTAGGCATGCTGGCTGGGTGCTGCCCCTGACCAAATGGTGGTCAAGGCTGAAGCCGTCGTACTGGGGCAGATGCTCGTGATTGGGAATAGCTTAGCGTTGGGCAGCATCTCTTGCCAAAATTCAGCTTTACCTGCTTGCATGTAGCGCTTCAGCATGCTGTAACCAAGCGCATCCACCAGCAAAAGCACCACCCGTTTGTACTGGTTTTGGAATTTGGAGGTGATTACTTCCCCCAGAGGACCGCAGGGCAGTTTGGGACCACCAAGCCAGGTGCTGATAGTGGCTGGCAGGTTGGCCAGGCCCAAGCCATCGTAGGAAGGCAATAGCAAGTCCGTTTGTCCTTGCAGGGCTGGAGTTCTTTGGTTTTGAAGGGCTGGAAGAACTAAGTCAGCATAATCAGGCATCTCTTTCCTCCGATAAGGCCAGGCAGGCATCAGCCGCCAACCAGAATAAATTCTCCCGGATATCTTCCCTGGATTGCCAACTGCGGCTATCCCAACCGGTGTCAATCACCAGGTCGCCCCCATAGAGGATTTGCCCAAAGATAGCTTTGCGAAAATCAGCCACGGCTATGAACGCAGCGGTTTCCATCTCAACTGTCGTGCAGCCCAATGATTTGAATTTTGCGGCCTTGCCAGGGGTTTCACGGTAAGGGGCATCCGTTGTCCAGGTACTGCTGAGGATGTAGGGTACATTTTTTGTATCCAGTACCTTTTGAATGGCAGTCAAGGCCAAGGGGTTCATAGCCACTTTTTCCGAAGGTGGCATGTAGTGGTATGACATGCCCTCATCCCGATAGGCATACTGGGGCACAATCAGGTGCCCCACCGCGATTTCAGAGTTGAGCACGCCAGAACCACCGCAGGCGATGATCTTGGTGGAGCCAAGAGCAATGATTTCCTCAAGAATCGATCCGGCAATTGCCGCCCCAACCCCGGGATGAATCAGACCCAGGCGCTGGCCCTTGTACTCAATTTCATAGTACGGATGACTGCCGCTTTCCCATTCAGAGCCAAAGATTGTTCTGGCCGAATGCGTGTTCACGATTTTCCTGATGACTTCGTAAAAGAAACAAACCACGCAATGTTCAGGCAGATCAATACCCGCATATAGCATCTTTGGATGGATTACTGCATATGGATCCGGGTCAAAACCCAGGATGGGATAGTTTTGAAAATTATCCATGCTCACGTTACTCCACAAACGCAACCGTTTCGTTAGCGAAGCGTTTCTTCATGACTTCGATAGACTGGGGATTGTTATCAACCAGGATGAAGCGGCGTCCAAGCTTGAGGCAGGCTGTGCCTGTTGTACCGCTGCCCGCGAAGAAATCCAACACCAACTCGCCTGGGTTACTGGAGGCTTTCAGAATGCGCTCAATAATGGCCAGCGGCTTCTGGGTCGGGTAGCCTGTTTTTTCCTTACTGTTGGTACCCACGATGGTATGCCACCAGGTGTCGGTCGGCAGTTTTCCTTTGGCAACTTTTTCCTTGCTCACCAAGCCTGGTGCCATGTAAGGAATACGGTCGATCGCTTCACGGTTAAAGGTGTAATTATGACGGTCCTTCACGTAGTAGAGAATATCGTCATGTTTGGCTGGCCAGCGGTCTTTTGCTCTGCCACCGTAGTCATAAGCCCAGATGATTTCGTTTAGAAAATTTTCACGGCCAAAAATCTGGTCCAACAACACCTTGCAATAGTGCACTTCGCGGTAATCGATGTGGAAATACAGGCTGCCGTTTGGCTTAAGCACACGCCAGGCTTCTTGAAGGCGAGGTTGAAGAAAGGCGGTGTAATTATCAAAAGTATCCAGATAGCCCTTCTCTGACAGTACTTCGGATCTGTAAGTGCGCCCGGCAAAACCCACCCTGTCACCGGCTTCATCCTGCACGGTCTTGAATCGTTTGCGGGATTGAATGCGCCCAGTGTTGAACGGCGGATCGATATAAATGAGATCAATCGATTCTGAAGGCATTTCCCTGAGGATCCTCAGGTTGTCCGCAAAAAAGACTTTGTTTTCCATCAGCTAATCTTAACACGACGCGGGCAAGAAATAAAAAAGAGGGCTGGGAAAGCCCTCTTTCAACAGGATAATAATTATTCAGGTAATTGACTAGTGCAGCTGGGGCAACGAGTGGCCTTGAGGCTGATTTCTGACTGGCAGAAGGGGCAAACCTTGGTGGTTGGAGCTTCTACTTTGACTTCCTTTTTGGCGTTCTCCTTGGCCTTCGTGATCGCTTTGATGAGCAGGAAGATACAGAAGGCAATCACAATAAAGTTAATGATAGCCATGATGAAATTACCGTAACTCAGGGTGACGGCGCCCATTTCCTGTGCCGCGGCCAGGGGCGTGTTTGGGGGAACTGCCACAGCCGCTTTGTTTAACTGAATGTAGAGGTTGGAAAAATCCACGCCACCCAGGGCCAGGCCGATCGGGGGCATCAACACATCTTTAACCAAGCTGTTTACCACAGCTCCAAACGCGGTAGCTGTAATCACACCAACTGCGAGATCAAAAGCATTCCCTTTGAACAGAAAATCTTTAAATTCTTTAAGTAACGCCATAATATCCTCCACAATGAATTATTTGTAATCAATTGTAATGCAATTTGTGAGCAATACGGTATCTGGTTATTAACGCCCAATCTTGTACATTTGGTTTTCTGCTCGTGGAACCTGTATAATTAACCAAGTTCAAAAAAGGAGATACTATGACCGACAACTGGAATGATGCCCCCGAGAATCTTGCAGATGATGCAAAAAAAGCCGTTGAAAATGTCAAAGATGCCGCTGAGGACACCTGGAATGAAGTAAAAGAAACCGCTTCTGATGCTGTTGAAGCTGTCAGTGAGACAGTTAAAGGAGTTCAGGAAGGTGCTCAAGATGTCGTGGAAGAAGCCAAAGACCAGGTTCAGGATGGCTGGAATTCGGTTTCTGAGAATGTAGAGGGAAAAGTGGACGCGGTTAAAGAAACTGTTACCACCCCCCAAGACCCAGCTGCTGATGCCTGGTATAAGGCCGTTGCTGCTGCAGAAGCAAAAGCTGCCGATGCCAAAGAAGGCCTTGGCGAGACGGTTGAAGCTGCCAAAGATACCGCAGACGGCGCCTGGTCTGCAACCACAGAGCACGTCGAAGAAGCAGTTACTGAAGTAAAGAGCACAGCTGCCGATGGTTGGGAAAGCGCTAAAGAAAGTACCGAACAAGAATGGCAGAAAGTTTCTGACGAGGTTGTAGCCAAAGAAGCGGATGCTGTCATTCCCAGCTGGGAAAGCTATAAAGAAACCAACCCAGAAATTGTTACCCCTCTTTCACCTGAAATCACCAGCCCCGCTGAGGTAGTTGAACAAGTCGCTGCTGTACCGATCCCACCCACCACCTCGCCCTACTCCAGCCAAACGCAGGCTGAACCGGTTGAACCTGCCAGAAGCTTCACCACCCAAAAACCTGCCTTCCAACCTGCACCGGAAGTAAAGAAAAAAGGCTTACCGGCTTGGGCAATCGTCCTTCTGGTCATTGGCGCATTGATCCTACTCTGTGTACTCTTGGGCGTGATCTTCTTTGGAAGTATCGTCCGCTCGCTGCTTTAGGATAGGCGCGTAAAACCGGTCATGAGCCGCTTTCAGGCTTGACCCTTAAATAACCTGTTTGATCTTTAAGCCCCAGGATGCGAAAAAACGTCTGGGGCTTATCTTTGCTTCGCTTCGCCTTTCTCTCAGCCTGCGTTTTTGGATTAATCCTCAGGCATATGTTAAAATTTTAGATTGCAATAAAACGGAAGAAGCCTGATAAATGACCTTCAGTATTGAAAAACCCAGTGATACTTTTCTGATAGCCGGCTTGGGCAACCCGGGCCTGGAAT
>CAYVRH010000050.1:0-3917 GCA_964452955.1 uncultured Anaerolineaceae bacterium
TCCAGGGATACCCATTTCGTCTTCAATATAGGTAGCACCAATATCGCCAAGTACCAGTGAGATTGCTGCCATGATACCAGCCATCACATAGCCCCAAAGCACGCTGCCGGTCAATGTGTAGACCACGCCACCATAGAAGGCATAGTGCCAGAAGTTCCAAATATCCACATTCAAAGTCTTGGTGAGGTTGGTGGAAAGCAGGATGATATTCACAAGTAAGGCAAACGGAATGATAAAGGTGCCGACAGGGGAGGCAAAACCAATTGCCGAACCGACCATCCAGCCCGCATCCACGTAGTTCATCTGCAAACCAAATTTGCTCAGCAATAACTCAGCTACTGGGCTTAGGAATTGCCAGAACAAACCAATAACCAGGTTCAGGCCAATGAAGCCGATACCAATGGTCAAACCGATTTTTACAGCTTTCGATAAGCTGACTCCAAAGACTAAAGCAACCAGGAAGAACATGATCGGTACGACCACATTGGAACCTAGATTTGCTATATATTGGAAAATGCTTGATATGAATTCCATAACGGTTCCTTTCTATTAACTAATGATGATCTTGATTATTTTAGGACGTCCAAAATTTTTTGGTTCAGAGATTCAACGCCGATTCCAGTAATGTATGGGAATGCGACAATTACCGGAACACCTTCAACTCTTAATCCGGGCATTGATGACAAAACAAGTGCTGCTCCTTTGGCATTAGCTTCGACTTCATGAAGCGTGCATTGGACGACCTGGGCATGAATGTTGTTTTCCTGCAACAATTCATCAAGCTTTGAAGCAATCACAGTTGAGGTTGCTACCCCACTTCCACATGCAACAATAATCTTTACGTTTTTAATATTTCACCTCCTTTCCAAGTCCAATTCCAACTCTCATAAGATAACTGCCATACAGGCGTATTGATGATGATAAAGATTGTAGAATATTAATAACGATTTAACTATGGTTAAAAATATAATTACGACTTCAAAACTGGCTACCAATTTGTAATTAATTACAAACACGCAAAGTCTCCTCGTTCGTATTTGGTCAGATAAAGGCTTATTTTCTGGGTATTGGACAGCTGGTTTAGTCATTTTTTCAAGGTTCAATTTCTTTGCGTGAATTTGTGGCAAAGATTTTCACTGAAATACAAGCAATGTATTTACCTGTAGGGAATAAATTATTAACAAAAAAAGGCACAGAGAGCTCTGTGCCTTTAGCGGAATTGAAGGATTTTTTTACTTGAAAGCTAAAGCCTGCCAGCCGGCATAGCGGGCGGTTTCTTCCAATTCGTTCTCGATGCGCAGCAGCTGGTTGTACTTGGCCACCCGGTCGGAGCGGCAGGGAGCGCCGGTCTTGATCTGACCCATATTCATAGCTACAGCCAAATCAGCAATTGTGCTATCTTCGGTTTCACCAGAGCGGTGTGAACAA
Source organism: uncultured Anaerolineaceae bacterium (assembly GCA_964452955.1). Classification (GTDB taxonomy): domain Bacteria; phylum Chloroflexota; class Anaerolineae; order Anaerolineales; family Anaerolineaceae; genus Mesolinea. The sequence goes on from CAYVRH010000050.1 coordinate 1,429, forward strand.
ACAGCCCGCCAACCATGAGACTGAACCATCGTTACAGCCTGCATGGTTTCAGTCAGTGAACCAATTTGATTCAACTTGACCAACAGAGCATTACAGGCTTTCTCTTCAATGGCCCTGGCAACACGCTGAGGGTTGGTGACCAGAAGGTCATCACCCACAATTTGCAGACGGTGGCCGTTTCTTGCGGTGAAGTTTTTCCAGCCCTCCCAGTCGTCCTGGGCAAAACCATCTTCAAGGGAGACTATCGGGTATTGTTCAACCCAATTAGTCCAGAAATCCACCATCTGGTCGGAGGTGAGCTTCTTGCCTTCCTTGCGCATATTGTAGAGGTGAGTTTCATCTTCGTACAGTTCGGAAGCAGCGGGGTCAAGCGCGATGCACACCTCTTCACCGGGCTTGTAACCGGCTTTGGTGATGGCCTCCAGGATCAGTTCAACCGCTTCCACATTGGCCTTGAGGGCAGGGGCAAAGCCGCCTTCATCGCCAACGAGGGTGGCATAACCTTTGGACTTGAGCACACCTTTGAGTGACTGGTAAATTTCAGCACCCCAGCGCAGACCTTCGGTAAAGGTTTCAGCGCCCAGTGGCATGACCATGAATTCCTGAGCATCGGTAGATTGCCAGCCAGTGTGCGCGCCGCCATTGAGGATGTTCATCATCGGTACAGGCAAAGTATGGGCATAAGTGCCGCCAAGATACCGGTACAGGGGCAGGCCAACAGCAGCCGCGGCTGCTTTGGCTACAGCCAGACTGGTGCCGAGAATGGCGTTGGCGCCCAGTTTGGATTTATTCGGGGTGCCATCCAGCTCAAGCAGCAGCATGTCGATGGCTTTTTGCTCGGTCGCGTCCCAGCCTTCAAGTTCAGCAGCAATTTCAGTATTCACGTTCTCAACTGCTTTGAGCACGCCTTTACCGCCGTAACGGGATTTATCACCATCCCGTAGTTCGAGAGCTTCGTGGATGCCAGTGGATGCGCCGCTCGGTACGGCCGCGCGTCCAAAAGAGCCATCTCCAAGGATGACTTCAACTTCAACGGTGGGGTTGCCACGGGAATCCAAAACTTCCAGGGCATTGATATATTCAATAGATGTATCGAGATCCATATTTACCTTCCTTCTTTTTGATTGAATAAGTATAAGCGAATTCAAGGCGGATTCAGGTCGTCAAAAGGGCGAATCCACCTGTGCTGTAATGCCATTTTTCTCACAAATTGCCATTAAAAAACCAACAAACAAGGGGTGCGGCTTAGTCGGTCGGCTAAGAAACTCAGGATGAAATTGACTGCCAACCATGAAGGGATGGTCCTTCACTTCCGCGATTTCTACCAACAAACCATCCGGAGATAATCCAGAAAGGGTCAGCCCACTTTCCTGAAGTTGCTTCCTGAAGCTATTGTTCACCTCATAGCGATGACGATGGCGTTCCTGGATGAGACCTGGGTTCCCATACGCTTCCGCGGCCTTGGTTCCAGCTTGAACCTGGCAGGGATAAAGCCCCAGGCGCATGGTTCCTCCCAGATTTTTTAAGTCCTTTTGGTCAAGCATGAGGTCGATGATCGGGTGTTGGCTTGCAGGGTCAAACTCGGAGGAATTGGCGTCAGCATAACCAAGCACTGAACGAGCAAATTCGACCACCATGATTTGCATCCCCAGGCAAAGGCCCAGGTAAGGAACTTGGTTTTCACGCGCAAATTTGGCCGCGGCAATCTTGCCTTCAATCCCCCGGTTGCCAAAACCACCGGGAACAAGGATACCATCCAACCCTTTCAATTGTTCAAGATTTCCGGCTTTTTCAAGGTCAGAAGAGAGAATCCATGTAATCTCAAGGTCCACACCGCATAGCAAAGCGGCATGCCGCAGCGCTTCACGCACAGAAAGGTAGGCATCATGCAAGGCTACGTATTTGCCGACCAGGCCAACGCGAATTTGCGGCTTGGGACGCTTGCTTTGTTCCACAATCCAGTACCACTGGGTCAGGTCAGCAGCATGCCTGGCTGTTAGATTCAAACGCTCCAGCAAAATATCAGCCGTACGGTATGCTTCCAGGGTGAGAGGTACCTCAAATAACAGCTCCGCAGTCACCAGTGGGATAACGGCCTCGCTGGCCACATCGCATGCAGAGGCAATTTTCTTGCATAATTCTGGTTCAACTGGGTAATCGCTACGCGCCATGATCATATCCGGTAGGATGCCCATCGCCCGCAGTTCCCTTACCGAGTGTTGGGTGGGTTTGGTTTTTGTCTCAGCGGTGGCTTTGAGATAAGGCAACCAGGTCAGATGCACAAAGGCCGAATTGTTGCGCCCAAGTTCATTTCGCAACTGGCGGATGGCTTCCAGGAAGGGCTGGCTCTCAATATCCCCCACCGTTCCCCCAACTTCAATTAATGCGATTTCAGCATCGGTCGATTCCACCACCAGCCGGATCCGGCGCTTGATTTCATCCGTAATATGCGGAACAACCTGGATGGTGCCCCCCAGGTAATCCCCTCG
>CAYVRH010000050.1:3927-7769 GCA_964452955.1 uncultured Anaerolineaceae bacterium
GCCTTTCGCGGTTAATCACTTCTTCATAGACCTGGCCACTGGTGACTGTGCTGGTCTTGTTCAGATGCAAGTCGCAGAAACGTTCGTAATGCCCAAGGTCAAGGTCAGTCTCGGCCCCGTCATCCAGCACAAAGACTTCGCCGTGTTGATACGGGCTCAGTGTTCCCGGGTCCACATTGAGATAGGGATCCAATTTCTGGATGGTAACGCGAAAACCTCTCGCCTTAAGCAGGTAGCCAACCGAAGCTGCCGTAACCCCTTTTCCAACGGATGAAAGAACACCACCTGTAAAAAAGATGAACTTGGTTGGATTAGTCATTGTTGTCTCCACTTTACCCATTAATAGAAGCGGGGAGGGCTGTTTTATTCAGCTCTCCCCGGATTATCTCGGTATTACAAGATGCGGTTTTAGTCTCGCGACTGTTTAGAACGCATCGTTCTTTCGAAGATATCTTCAGTTTCGCTGTCGGCGGAATAAGTTTTCTTTAGGCGTCCCTGGATCTGGGGCTTGCGTTTCTCAGCGCGGTCCATAGCCTGGCGCAGGGCAATCTCCATGAAGGTGGGGTCAGGGATGACTTCTTCTTCGACCACAACTTCAACTTCCTTCTTGACAGGTTTGCTGCCTTTACGGGCGGGCTTTTTGTCTTCGGCAGCCTGTTCGGGCTCTTCCTGAAGGGCTTTCATGCTGAGCTTGATTTGCTTCTTGCGCTTGTCAAGATCCAAAACTTTAACCTCAACTTCATCGCCAACTTTGACGACTTCGGAGGGCAGTTTGACATAGTTGTGTGAGAGCTCAGAAACATGCACGAGGCCTGGCCGTTCAGCGCCCAACTCAATGAAGGCACCAAAGCTTTCCAAGCGGGCAACTTTACCCTTTAGGGTCATACCTGGGGTAATCTCGCGCCAATCAAGGGCAAGGGGCTCTTTCATGGTGAGCTCAATGTGATCTTTGAGAACACGCTTCACCCATACCGTTACAGCATCACCAGTTTTAATGACCTCTTCGATATTCTTTACAATTTCTTCGGGTTTTGCAGGATTGATTACCTGGGAAATATGTAAGAAAGCCGGTAAAGCATTGTTGATATCAATCAACGCTCCCTGCAGTGAGGTTTTGAGCACTTTTCCTTCAAATTTCTGCTTAGGCTTAAGTGCGAGATCAGTTGATTGTTCGATTGGGCTATCCATGCTATTTCTCCAAGGTTGTATTAATCACGACTAATTAGTATACCGATTAAATCGAAGAGAGTCAATCTACTAATCAATCAAAATTGGGATTGCTTCGGGGAATTATACTGTGTAAAGAGCAAAATCAATCCGCAGTGTCAACTCTTAATGGGTTGTGAGGTCAATTTCCTGTCCTCACCAGCGAGGTTAGAGGTAAAAACCGCCATTAGCCACATAGAGAACCGAACTGGCTATTAAGAACTGAGAAACATGATAAGTGGAAATGACCCAAAATCTGACGTTCTTTTGCGTGAATCCCAGGGTTTCCAACGCGATCAAGGTATCGGAGGTGACAAACAACATTGCACCAATCAACGCCATGGTTGCTGGTATTACCGTCCAGCCCTGTCGCCAATAACTAGTTCCAGCCAAAACCAGCATGGTCAGGATTAGTACCCCGTAGGCCATACCGGCTTGAAAGTAGGTCTTCATCTTGGGGTCTTTACTAGCCGCAGGTCGGTAAGTAAGAGTGGCAAAAAGGATAACCATGGCAGGCACAAGCAGCAGGTTACCAAAAGAAAACCAGTCTGTCGGCCATTGGCTATAACCAATCGCGTAAAAAATGTGCGCGATCCCAAAAACAATCATGCCAATAAAGAAGGTGATTTTCGTCCAAAATGCCAGGAAGATATCACCAATCAAAGAGTAACAAAGGCCAATAATAAAAAATTTATAAGGTGACTCAGTGTGACCACGAAGGATAAACCAGATAATAAGCGGCAGGATAACCAGGGGCTTGGTGACCTTGTAGAGGCGCATATTTTTGGTGGCAGCGGCATACCAGGTAATACCCGCCATTAGAACAAAGAGCACCAAAAACGGAAGAGACCAGGAGACCTTAAATGACCCACCTATCAGCATTTGGCTTTGCGCTTCGATTGTCAAGAGATCCATGATGTCCTTTCTAATGTCAACGGCGCAGCAAACCCAGTAGCTTTACCAGTCCTGGCCTATAAGGATATCACTTCTGCCTGGCTAAACCCATTTCTTTAAGGAAAAACGGATTATTCTTCCAATCCTTTTGCACTTTTACATCCAGGGAGAGGAATACTTTTCTGTCTGCCATTTGTTCGATAGCTTTACGGGCAGAAACGCCAATATCCTTGATCATCTGCCCGCCTTTGCCAATCAGGATGCCCTTTTGAGCTTCCCTTTCAACAAAGATGGATGCCAGGATGTAAAGATCGCCATTGCTGCGTTCGGTAAACTCATTAACCTTGACGGCCAGGCTATAAGGTATTTCATCATCCAATTTTTCCATAGCACTGGCGCGGATCATCTCCGCGGCAATATCCCGCTCAAAATCCTCAGTGACCTGCTCTTCAGGGTAATATTTCGGCCCTTCTGGCAGGATTTTTTCAATCATCGACACCAGTTCATCTATCCCCTCCCCTCCCTGCGCGGAAACCCGCAATGTGCGTACTCCTGGTAACAGCGCCTGGAATTCGCCTTCAACTGCTAGGCGGGCTTTTTCATCCGAAAGGTCCTGTTTTGTCATGATCAGCAGAATATGGTCAATAGGTTTCTTCTGCAGAGTCTCAACCAGGTTACGATCGACGGCATCCGGTCCAGCCGTGCTATCGGCCAGGAAGGCAATCAGGTCTGCATCGGCCAGCGCGTACGATGCCTCTGTGTTGATAAACTCGCTCAGTTTATCAATTGGGTCGTGAAAGCCGGGTGTATCCAAAAAGATGATTTGGGCTTTTTCTGTGGTCAGGATGCCGAGCTGGCGCCTGCGCGTGGTCTGCGGTTTTGCCGAAACCCCCGCGATCGGTTGGCCGAGCAAACGGTTTAGCAAGCTGCTTTTGCCCGCATTTGGCCGGCCCACCAGCGCAACATAGCCACTGTGATAACCTCCATAATCTGGCTTTTGTGGTTTAGCGTTCTTGGGCTCCTTATCCGGTAGCACCAATTTGCCCGCCTCAATTTGAAGGCCCTCATGTCTGAGCAGCCATTCCTTGGTAGCCAAACCGCCCTCTGCGCTAAATCCGTGCATACTGCCATCTGCCCCCAGCACTCGGTGGCAGGGGATGATGAGCAGCAACGGATTGCGGGCAACCGCCGCCCCTACGGCCCGCGCGGCCAGCGGTTTTTCGATCTCAGCGGCCAGGTCGCCATAGCTAAGGGCTTGCCCAAACCTTACCTTGCGTAGCGCGTCGTAAACCGTCTTCTGAAAAGGTGTCACATCCGGGATGTCTATCGGCAGGGTGTCCAGGGCTTTGGGGTCGCCTAAAAAATAATCCGCCAACGCCAGGGCAATGGCTTGTCCCTGCTCGTCCATGGAATCCATCTCGCTAAGGGCTACTATACTATCTCTTGGCAGCAAACCCAGCGAAGTTACGCCAGCAGGGGAATATCTGGCTTCGAGAGTGCCGAGAGGGCTGGGGAGAAAAATTGTCTTTTCCATGTGGGTCCTCACTATATTTTTCTTGTGAGCATTTACCCTGTCAATGATTCCTTCAGGGTCAATTTTCAAATCGTAGGGTAATCGTAGGTTAAGCGTCAAGCAGACTAATCCTAAAGCAAGTAATATAAATTTGAAAGGGCGACTTCTCTTCTTCTCCTCCTTAATACTAGTGCCGGGGTCGGCGTCCTCGGCACTAGCTGATTCTAAA
>CAYVRH010000051.1:0-7732 GCA_964452955.1 uncultured Anaerolineaceae bacterium
CTCTTCGACCTCGGGGTTGAAATTGAGGAGAATTCCGAGTTGGACCTTCTGGTGGAGTATCGCAAGCACGCCAATGACCCGCGCATCCCAGCGAAAATTCAGGAAATGTCCGATGAGCTTGGCAAAGGCAACCTGATGGCCAAGATCCTGCCCAAGCTGGCGCAGTATGAACTAACCCTGCTGGATATTTACGAAACCCACCGCGGAAGCTGCCGTTACGCCGTGTTTGCCAATAAGTGTTGGCCTTCCTTCCAGACGGAATTTGGTTTCGTGCCCTGTTATGTCAACTCCCGCCTGACTGCCATGGGCATTCCGGTCTCCTGCGAGGTGGATATTTACGGCGCCCTGTCCGAATACATCGGCACCTGCATCAGCAAACAACCGGTTACCCTGTTGGACATCAACAACACGGTGCCTGCGGACCTCTACGAACAAGAAATCAAGGATGCCCATCCTTACCGCCTGAACGAGACTTTCATGGGCTTCCATTGCGGCAATACACCCATTTGCCGCATCAAAAATGGCGCTATGAAGTACCAACTGATCATGCACCGTGGGCTGGAACCGGATAAAGAACCTGATATCACCCGCGGAACCCTTGAAGGCGACATCATCGACGGCCCGATTACGCTCTTCAGGCTGCAGAGCACGCCTGATTCCCACTTGAAAGCTTACGTTGCGGAAGGCGAAGTGCTGCCCGCGGCTACCCATTCCTTTGGCAGCATTGGCGTTTTTGCCGTCTCCGAGATGGAACGCTTTTACCGCAATGTTTTGCTGGCAAAGCACTACCCGCACCACAGTGCGGTCGCCTTTGGCCATTGGGGTAAAGTACTTTTCTCGGTCTTCCAGTACCTGGGCGTCGCGGATATCGCTTACAACCACCCCAAAGGTTTACCCTACCCAGGAGAAAACCCCTTCAATTGATCATGTCGATTGCCTAACAGGAATAATAAAGATACTTAACGGAGGATGATAATGAAAATTGGTATGAACTTAATGCTCTACACTTTTGACCCCAAATTCGCTGAGCTTGAACCACGCATGGAACAGCTCAAACAATGGGGCTTCGATGCCTTTGAAGTGATGATTGGTGGCCTCGACAGCTCCGAAATCCAGAAGTTTGGCGCCAAAGCCGTTGAATTGGACATGGAACCCCAATGCCTGGACCTCTTCCCTGTGACCGACGGAGATATGATCGGCCAGGACCCCGCCAAGCGCCGCTATGCAATCGACCGCGTCAAACTGGGCGTGCACAAAACCCGGGACATGGGCGCTAAAGTACTGAGCGGTCCTTTCTTCCAAGGCCTTAGCAACACCACTATGATCGGCCCAACCCAGCAGGAATGGGATTGGGCGGTGGAAGGCCTACGGGAATGCGCCGAAGAAGCCCAGACCTGCGGAATTCTTCTGGCTGCCGAACCCCTGAATCGTTTCGAAATGCATATTGTCAATACCATCGGCCAGGCGTATAAATTGTGTGAAGAAGTTGGCCTGCCCAATATGGGTATTCTTGCCGACACCCATCACGCCAATATCGAAGAACTGGATGTTGTCGATGCCTACGTCAAGCATGTTGACCGCATTTTTGATATCCATATTTCTGAGAATAACCGCGGTATTCCTGGCAGCGGCCATGGCATTCCACCCCAACTCTTTAAGGCGCTTGAAAAAGCCGGCTACAAAGGCAACCTGATTATCGAAGCCTTCAATCCTGACGAATTGGAAGTGCTGCCCCTGCTGCGCATCTGGGCTCCCTTCGCCAAGACCAAAGATGAAATTGCCCTCAAGGGCTTGGAATTCATCAAGGCCAACCTCTAGATTGCAAACTTCAGATCCGGACTGAAGAGCGTAATTTCCTTCAGCCCGGATATCGCGACGAGCAAATTTTATACATATCCAACCTCGCCGGAAATTCTGCAAAGATGAAATCGGCGAGTTTTTTATTATACTAACTAGCACTTCTGGTTATGGAAGCGCGTCTACCTTCACCATTACCAACATCGAAGACAAGCCCTTAGCCAACTTTATCTATGCGCAGTTATATCATCGCTTCACACCGCAAAGCGCACCCTAAGTAATAAAGTGAAGTGTGCGTTTCCAACACTATCAGTTTGCACGTCAGCATTGATATAAAACGCAAGTCACCAAGCCAGATCAGAAATCTGCTTCCCCATTTACTATGTCAACATCAACTCTCCCCCACCAACCTGATTGACGGATAATTCTCATTATGCTATTATGAAAATGCTTTCATTAAAGGAAACTGGAAAAACTATGGTCAATGGGAAAAAAGTGCCTACCATCTTTGATGTGGCGGAACTCTCTGGGGTCAGCATTTCCACCGTCTCTCGGGTCATCAACACACCTGAAAAAGTAAACCTGGAAACTCGTCAGAAAGTATACAAAGCCATTGACGATCTGGCTTTCGTTCCCCAAGCCGAAGCCCGTGCCCGGGCTCTACGCCTGAAGGGCAGAATCGGCGTTATCACACCCTTCTTTACCGCTCCCTCCTTTGTGCAGCGCTTGCGAGGCATCGCGGCCACACTCTCAAAAGAAAATTTTGATCTGATCATCTACACAGTTGACTCAAACAACCGCCTGCAGAGTTATCTTTCCACTTTGCCACTGACGGGCAACCTCGATGGGCTGGTGATTGTCTCCCTTCCAGTGGCTGATGCCGATGTAAATCGGCTTCTTGAACATAACCTTCCCACTGTTCTGATCGAATTCCCCCACCCCCTGCTCAATAGCGTCGAAATCAACGATGTTGAAGGTGGAAGGATGGCCACCGAATACCTGATCAAAAAAGGTCACAGGCGCATTGCCTTCCTCGGTGATAGCGATCTTCCAGAGTATTCCATCCATCCGGTCAGTTTCCGTTTGAAGGGGTTCCGTCAGGCAGTCAAGATAGCAAATCTCGATATCCCAAAAGAATTTGTGCGCCTTGCCCCCTATAACCAGGAACAAGCCCGCATCATCGCCAAAGAATTGCTGGATAGCCCCAACCCACCCACCGCGGTATTTGCCGCTACAGACCTTCAGGCATTAGGTGTGCTGAAAGCCGCGCGCCAGATGAACATCAAGGTTCCTGAGCAATTGGCAATCATTGGTTTTGATGACCTTGATATGGCTGAATATGAAGACCTTACCACCATCTGCCAGCATCTAGACGAGTCCGGGCGCATCGCCATCGAAATCCTTTTAGCACATATTGCTGAAAATTCACGTCCCATTCAACACATTACCCTTCCCCTGGCATTAAAAGAACGTCTGACCGCCTAAGGAGCAATTGCATTATGCCTGGCAGTATGCTATACTCTTTTATGAAAGCGTTTTCATGCAAACGTTTTTCCTTATTCTTGTCATTATTTGGCTTTCCTCACACTATAATTAAGGAGGTGAAGTTTTAGCAAATTGGTCAGCATCTCTTTGGAAAACAAAACATTTCAAAAGATTAGAGGAGAATATGAACAAGAATGCATTCCGTTTACTTGCCCTGGTGGTAATGGTTACCCTGGCATTAGCTGCTTGTGTACCAGCACCAACCCAGGCCCCTGCAACTGCTCCAGAACCTGCTGCAACTGAAGCTCCCAAACCAGCCCCCACAGAAGTTCCCGCGCCTGCGGCTACCGAAGCCCCAGCAGCACCTGCAACTCCCAGCTGTGGAACTGAACCTGTGGTCCTCAACGCATATTTCGAAACCGGTTTTGATATCCCCTTCAAACTGGCAGAGGAATTCACCAAGCAATATCCCAATGTAACCTGGGATATCAAACAGGACCAGTTCGCCAACCTCATCACCACCACACCGCTTTTGCTTTCCGGTGACAACGCGCCTGACCTACTCCGCCTGCCCACCATGGTCGACTTCGCGAAAGACGGCCTGCTGATGAATCTCGATGGCTATGCCGAATCTCTTGGTTGGAATGAGTGGCCTGTGCCACAGCTTAATCAGAACCGTGTTGGTGCTGACGGTACTCGTGGCTCAGGTTCTCTGTATGCAATGGGTCTGAACTACAGCTTAACTGGTGTGTTTTACAATAAAGAACAGGCTGCCCAGATTGGCATGACCACCCCTCCCAAGACCCTGGATGAGTTTGATGGTTATCTTGCCGCTGCCAAAGCAGCCGGTCTCCAGCCCATCATGATGTGGGGCAGCGCTAAGAGTGGTATGGGCCTGGCCTTCCCGCTGCAGCAACTCATGGCAGCTTATGGTCCCGTTGGCCCAATCAACGATTGGATCTTCAACAAACCCGGCGCCACCATTGACACCCCGGCCAATTTGCTTGCTGCACAACATCTTGAGAAATGGATCAAAGAAGGCTACTTCCCCACTGATATCAACGCGATCGAATATACCGATGCCGCGGCTCGTTTTGGCGCAGGCGAAGGTGTCTTTACTTTCAATGGCGACTGGCAGAATGCCGGATATGACACGGCTATGCCCGGTAATGTTGGCTTCTTCCTGATGCCCACGCTAAAAGAGGGGGATGGTCCTGCTGCCATGTCTGCCCCGTTAACCTATGGCATCGCAACCAAGGCCAAACATGCAGATTGCGCCGCCTTCTTCTTCACCTGGGTAGCTTCGAATGATGCAGCCCGTACGATTAATGTCAACATTGGCGGTTCGAACCCTGGTGGTCCTGCCGGCGCTATGATGCCCGCGGCTGCTGAAGGTTCAGTGACCAATGAAACCCTTGCTGCCGGCCCAGTGGTCGGCGCTGCCGGAAACTCCATGGACTTCATCGCCAATGCTACCAGTGCCATCTTCGCCCAGGGTTGGACTCCTGAACTGCAAAAGATGGTCGGTGGTCAGGTGGATGCGGCCGGATTGCTCAAAGCCGTTCAGGCTGAATACGAGCGTGAACTTTCACAGTAAAGGATAAGGCCACGTGACAATGTCTGACACTACTCAGCCGCCAGTTACAACGCGATTAGCAGCCAGTGATGCCAACGTGGCCAATCCCCTCTTTCGTCGGGTCTTCCCTAAAGGGAAGATCCGACGGGAATCAGCACTCAATTGGCTATTTGTGCTGCCAGCCTTATCTTTTTACTCGGTTTTTGTCTTAATCCCACTTTTCTTAAGCATTTTTTACTCCTTTTTCAAGTGGAATGGCGTCAGTGCCATGACCTGGGTGGGTCTAAATAATTACCTGACCATCCTGAAGTTCCCGAATCTGCTGGGTTCCATCACGAACGCTTTCAAGTTGATAATCTGGTTCAGTTTTGTTCCAGTGGGCCTTGGCCTCGTGGTTGCCAGCGTTATAAATCGTGTGGCCACCGGTCAACTGGGTTCGATCGCCAGGACCGTCCTGTTTCTGCCACAGGTCATTCCGCTGGTCGCGGCTGGCATCATCTGGGGCTGGCTTTTAGCGCTTCCCGGTTTGATCAATGAGATTCTTAACGCGGTTGGTTTGAGCTTTATCTCACGCGCTTGGCTTGGCGATTTCACCTGGGCATTACCTTCCGTTGGTGTTATTGGCATTTGGGTCTTGCTTGGCTTCTGCACCGTCTTATTGTTGACAGGTATGTCGAAAATTGACCCCGCCCTCTATGAATCGGCCAGGATTGATGGCGCTACCTGGTTTGCAGAATTTTTTAACGTCACTGTTCCCCTGCTGCGTCAGGAAATTGGCGTTTGCCTGACGGTTACTGTGATCAATGCCCTGTCTGCATTTGATATTGTCTGGGTTTCAACGGCGGGTGGGCCCGGAAATGCCACCTCGGTACCCGGAATTCAGATTTACATCCTTGGGTTCTCTCAAAGGTCGGTAGGCTTGGCTTCCGCGCTGGCAGTGATGCTCATGCTTTTGGTTTTGATCGTCATCTTGCCCATCCAACGCCTCAGCAGGGAGTCAGTGCGATGAGAGTATCCCGTAGCGAACAGTTTATCGGGCGTACATTTTTACTAGCCTTGATGGTGGCCACCATCCTGCCCTTTATCAGTATTTTTATGACCGCGCTGCACCCTTCCAACACGGTCCCCAGAGGGCTTTCGTGGCCTGCGGATCCGCAATGGGGCAATTTTGTTGAGGCTTTTAAAGTGGCTAACATGGCCATTCTGATTAGGTCAAGCAGCTTCATCCTGCTTGCAGTTGTGCCAGTATCTCTTCTCATTTCCACCATGGCAGCCTTTGCCATCAGCATTTTGAAAATTAAGGGCTCGCAATTTTTACTTGTCCTCTTCATTTTTGGACTTACCCTCCCATTCGGGGGCATCATCATTCCCCTTTATTATCTCGAGCGGGCAATCGGCATTTACAATACGCGCTTTGCCATTGTCCTTCCACTGATTGGCCTATACATGCCCTTCGCAGTCTATTGGATGCGCTCCCACTTCGTCAATATGCCACCCGAGCTTACCGAAGCAGCCCTGGTGGATGGCGCCACCACCTGGGACCTTTTCCGCCGCATTCATGTACCACTTGCCATGCCGCCCATTGTTTCTTTAGGGATCCTCATGAGCGTATGGACCTGGAACCAGTTCCTGCTGGCATTAGTTCTGGTTGAAGACCCACTCAAACGCACCATGGCTGGTGCCCTGGGCGCCTTCCAAGGCCATTATGCTACCAATGTTCCACTGCTTTGCGCGGGGACAATTCTCATTTTGGTACCCACAATTGTCATTTTCGTGCTTTTCCAAAAGCAAATTATCAACGCCCTCATCCAGGGTGCCGTCAAAGGTTGAAATGTGGGATTGCGCTTCAAGCATGCATGCGTGAGGAAGCAATGGGTTTGGTTTTCCAATGCGAGCGATTCTTTCCGATGATCTCAGGGATTTCGTAAAAAATGGAACTCAACCCTTTGCGGAAGGTGAAATGAGAACTAATATTGGTGCAGCAATTTCGATGGCTTGCTCTCCCCGTCCATCGAAGCGCACTTAAAGGTTGTGAGGTGTTTATGAAAGGCGACGTTGTAATACTCAGTGAAAAACATATCCGCGCGGCAGAAGTAATCGTCGCGCAAATCGTTGAGAGGGTAAAAAGCAAACCCAACCGTTTTGTCATCACGGTAGCGGGTGAATCCGGCAGCGGAAAATCCGAAACTGGTTTGGCAATCGCCAAAGAGTTGGAAAAGCACGGCATCAAGTCCGTACTGCTCGGCCAGGATGACTACTTCTTCCTTCCGCCCAAATCCAATACCGCCCAAAGACGTGCTGACCCCGATTGGCTTGGCCCGCATGTGGAGGTAAACTTCGCCGTTCTGGAGCAAAATCTGATCGATGCCCTTAGCGGCGCCGCTGAAATCACCAAGCCGCAGGTGGATTACCACGCCGACAAGGTGGAAAGCGAAACCCTCAGCTTGGATGGCATCAAGGTAGTCATCGCTGAAGGCACTTACACCACCCTACTCAAACATGTGGATGTGAAGGTTTTCATCGCCCGCGACTGGCTGAAAACCCTCGAAGACCGCAAAAAACGCAACCGCGGCAATGAAGTAAACGACCCCTTCACCGAAAACATCCTGGCTACCGAACACAAAATCATTGCCGGGCATAAGCAGCTGGCAGATTTTGTCATCAACGATGCTTTTGAAGTCAGTTTCGTAGCTTAGGAGCGATTCCGTGGCCGTTCAGAACAAGGTTCAACTAATCACTTACCCCGATTCCCTGGGGGGAGACCTGAAAAGCCTCCAACTGGTCCTGGAAAAACACTTCCCAGGCCTTTTTGAAGGAGGCATTCACATTCTGCCGCCCTACCCTTCCTCAGGCGATCGAGGTTTTGCACCGCTC
>CAYVRH010000052.1:0-7668 GCA_964452955.1 uncultured Anaerolineaceae bacterium
CGGCAAGGATTTCGCCGCTGGTATGGATGGTTCCCAGATTTTTGGTCACCCGTTTGACTTCCGCATGACAACCGGCAATACGCTCGATCTCCCCGGCATATTTACCGATATTCATTTCCACAGCCAAGATCTTTTTGGCTTTCTTAGCCGCTGCCAGAATTTGTTTTTCAGGCACTGGCCAGACGGTATTTAGTTTCAGCAAGCCCACCTTCTTGCCCTCGCCTCTGGCCAGGTCAACAGCGTCCTTGCAGGGGCGAGTTTCGCTGCCGTAGGCAATCAGAATCAGTTCAGCATCTTCAGTCTGATATTCATCCGTAGTAACGATGTCATCGACATTCATCAGGATTTTTTGGGTGATACGCTCGTACTGGCGTTCAAAGATTTCCGGCTCCCACTTGATGCTGCCATATTCGTTATGCGGGTTGATGGAATAAAGCGTGTTGTAGCCTTTACCGAGGGGTGCCATCTCAGGGACGCAGCCCATTTCAGCTTTGAAAGGCGCGTAATCGCCTGGTTTTGCCTGGGTCATTTTTCGATTGATGATTTCGATCTGCTCGGCTGGAGGGATGACCAGCCGTTCACGCATCAACGCGATCGTGGTTTCTGACATCACAATCACCGGGTTGCGATACTTCTCTGCCAGGTTGAAGGCCCGAACTGTAAAATCAAAGAGCTCCTGCACGGAAGAAGGTGCCAGAACAATCAATTCGTGATCGCCGGCTGAGCCCCAGCGCATCTGCATCACATCTGCCTGGGTGGCAAAGTTTTCACCACGGGTACGCTGCACATCCATAATGACCATCGGGATTTCGTCAGAGATGGCATATTCAATGCCTTCAGCCATGTAATCAAAGCCCGCGCTGGCAGTGGCCGTCATCACCTTCGCGCCCGCGAGCGACGCCCCTGCCAGGGCATAGATGGAGCAGAGCTCGTCTTCACCCTGAAGGAATTTACCACCCACTTCGGGCATGCGCTCAGCCATGCGTTCTGAAACTTCATTGGCAGGCGTGATTGGATATCCCGCGAAGAAGTTGCAGCCCGCGGCTAACGCCCCTTCTACAGCCGCGAAATTGCCCAACATAAAATGTGTACCACTCAGTACTCTGGGTCGTCTCAGGTGCATATTAGTTTCCTGTCTGTTCAAAATAAGTTTCGAGCCTTCGTAAACCTTCAATGACATGTGCTTCGCTGGTGGCATACGAGAGCCGCAGGTGGTTTTCACCGCCCAAACCAAAAGCTCCACCTGGAACAGTTGCCAGGTGACTGGTTTTCAGTAAGTCTCTGGCCAAGTCCAGCGATTTCACAGGTTTGTCGTAGCTGACAAAACAATAGAATGCTCCCTTCGGGCTGACACAGTTAAGATGCTTCGAGTTGTTGATGGTTTGCATCATCAGGTCCCGGTTACGCCTGAATTGATCCACCATGGCCTTGGTCGCGGCCACTGCGGTTGGGTTAGTCAAGGCTTCCAGCGCGCCGGCCTGCGCGAATGCTGTTACACAACTGGCTGAATGCTGGTAAATCTTCTGGATTTGTTCCATCATTTCATGCGGTCCACTCGCGTAACCCAAACGCCACCCAGTCATGGCGTAACGCTTGGAGAAACCGTTGACAGTGAACACGTTATCAAATTCAGAAGCTGGGGAGTAAATCTCGCCTTCATAAACGAGTGATTCGTAAATCTCATCTGAAATAACCAGTGTGCCGTTGTCCCTGGCCATACGGGTAATTGTTCGGATTGCGTTAGGGCTATAGACAGCCCCGGTCGGGTTGCAGGGGGAGTTAAGAATTAATACTTTTGGCTTTTGCCTGAGAGCAACTTCCACTTTCTCCAAATCAGGTTGATAGCCTTCAGCTTCCACGGTGCCAATGCGCAGCAATTCTGCCCCCATCAGTTGCGGGATGCAGGCATGCGAAACCCAAGAAGGGTCCAAGAGAGCTACTTTATCGCCAGGTGAAATGAGCGCTTGAAAAGCCAGATAGAGCGCGAATTTGGCTCCAGGTGTGACCATGATGTCCTCAAGCTCTGACTGGATCTGGTTTTCCTTGAGAAATTTTTCCTGGATGGCTTTACGCAAATCCAGGTCACCAAAGGTGGCCTGGTATTTCGTATTTCCTGCTTCCAGAGAACGGATGGCAGCCTGTTTAATGAAATCCGGGGTATCGAAGTAAGGCTCACCAACACCAAGCGAGACTATATCATTCACCCCTGCACGCTTCATGCGTTTAATCTCATTATCCACAATTTCAGTGGCGGACTCTTCCAAGCCGGCGACAAGTGGACTTACTTCTATTACCATATTCACTCTTCCTCTAGATAAAGTTTTCCGTTATAGTAATTTTTGTACTAGTATTGACTAGATTCCGTAATAGCGATTATGATATATGCTATACGTCATACTTGGTTCTGTCAAGAGATTTGACAAGAAGAGCATCTACCTTTTCGCATACTCACCAAATCAGGAGGTTGTGATGCAAGATCAGGATCTTATTGGGTTCGCCCAGACACTAATCAGAACTCAGGGCTATAGCTGCCAGGAGGCAGCTGTAGCTAATGCAGTCGTCGCTGAAATGCAGCGACTGGGTTTTGATGAAAGTTATATTGATGAATGCGGCAATGCTGTTGGCATTATCAAGGGCAAAAAACCCGGTAAACGTATCCTTATGGACGGCCACATCGATACTGTCGTAGCGGAAGCCAAAGACTGGAAGCACCCACCTTTCGCTGCTGATATCGTGGACGGCAAGATTTATGGCCGCGGCATTGTGGACATGAAAGGTTCACTGGCCGCCATGGTACACGCCGCCGCCCAGGTCAACCGCGAAACCCTAGCAGGTTCGGTTGTGGTCAGTGGCACCGTGCTTGAGGAACATTTTGAAGGCTTATCCCTCAAGAATGTGGTTGACAAACTCAATCCTGATTACGTCATCATTGGCGAAGCCACCAACTTCCAATTGAACCGGGCTGGCAGAGGCCGCGCAGAGATTGTGATTGAGACCATCGGGAAATCCGCGCATTCAGCTTCCCCTCAAATCGGGCGCTGCGCGGTTCATGAAATGATGAAAGTTATCGAGGCTGTCGATCGTATCCCCCAGGAAACAAGCTCATTCGTCGGTCCCACCCAATTGACCCTGACCGACATCATCTCAGATCCTTATCCAGGTTTTTCAGTCATTCCTGGTCGCTGCCGCGTCACCTACGATCGGCGTACAGTACCGGGAGAGACCATGGTGTCCGTCCTGACGCCTATCGAAGCAGATGAGACTATACGCGCTATCCCTCACAAGGCTTACATATTTGAAGGCCATGACCTCTGCTACACCGGCAAAGAGTTGAGCGGCCTTAAATTCTTCCCTGCCTGGGAGTTCCCTCTGGAACACCCCCTGGTGGCTGGTGCCATAGCGGGCTTACGTAAAGCCGGGCTGGACCCAAAGATCGGTTCTTATCAGTTCTGCACAAACGGCGCTTATTCTGCCGGTTGGAAAGGCATTCCCACGATTGGTTTTGGGCCCGGGGACGAACGCTTAGTGCACATTGCCGATGAATGCCTGCCAGTTTCTGATTTGTTAAAAGCCAGGGATTATTTCCAGGCAATCGTTGAAGAAATGTTAAAGGAACTATAATAACGATGCAAATAATTTCCAACATCGCCGAAGTGGTTCCAGTATGAATTTCGTGATAACACCACTTTAAGAGAAGCGAAGTCAGGATATGAATGTTTTTGATCATGCATCATCTGACTTTGTCCAATTGTTTTCTTGTTCCTTACAAATTTTAAATCTATTAAGGCAGATTTTCAGTACTGCGCATAGGAGGTATCTGAACCTGATCAATTTGTTTTTGTCAAAGAAAGTAGATCCTAATTGAAAGTAGAGAGGAAAACATGAAGAAGATTATTATGCTTGTTGTCGCTGCGATTATCATCCTTTCAGCTATTGGATGCGCAGCTCCCGCCGCCCCTGCTGCACCTGCGGCTCCCGCGGCTCCTGCCGAAGATAAGACACCCATTAAGCTTGGCTGGTTAGGCGCCCTTTCAGGCGACTCCGCTACCTGGGGTACCGCAGACAAAAATGGCGTTGCCCTCACCTTAAAGCAAATTAACGAAGCTGGCGGCATCCTTGGCCGTCCAGTGGAAATCGTTTACTATGATGGTAAGGGCGATCAGTTGGAGTACATCAACGTGCTCAAACGCTTGATCTACGAAGACAAGGTCGTTGGCGTTATCGGCCAGAACACCTCAGGCAACCAGATTGCCATGGCTCCCATCGCTGAAGAAGGCAAAGTGCCGATCATCAGCACCTTCGCTACCAACCCCAAGGTTACCGTCCCTGAAGAAGGCAAATTGATGCGCTACACCTTCCGTGTATGCTTCATTGACCCCTATTCCGGTGAAGTAACCGCTAAATTCGTCACCCAGGACCTCGGCGCCAAGACTGCCGCTGTCCTCTTTGACATTTCGTCAGACTACTCCACGGGTGTCAAAGACTACTTTGTAAAATCATTCGAAGCCATTGGCGGCAAGATTGTTGCCATGGAAGCCCTGAAAGCCGGCGATGTTGACTTCCGCCCACAACTCACCAAGATCAAGGAAGCTAATCCTGACGTTATCGTCATGCCTTTGATGTTCAAGGAAGTTGCCCTCTCAGCCAACCAGGCCCGCGAACTGGGCATTACCACCACTTTGGTCGGTGGCGATGGCTGGCCGTCCCTCCAGTTGCTGGAGATTGCCGGCCCCGCTGTTGAAGGTTCCTATTACCTCGATCATGCTGACGTGAACGACCCCGAACTGGCCGAGTTCCGCACTGCATACGAAAAAGAATACAACCGCAACATCGAAATCACCGCTGTCATGGGCCACGATGCATTGTTGCTCATGAAAGCCGCCATCGAAAAAGCCGGTAAAGCCGAACCAGAGGCCATCCGCGATGCCCTTGAGACCATCACAGACGTGAAGGTTCTTTCCGGCACCATCAATATGGATCCTGCTACTCATAACCCGAAGAACAAAGCTGCTGT
Organism: uncultured Anaerolineaceae bacterium; assembly: GCA_964452955.1. Lineage (GTDB taxonomy): Bacteria > Chloroflexota > Anaerolineae > Anaerolineales > Anaerolineaceae > Mesolinea. The sequence continues at coordinate 5,015 of CAYVRH010000052.1, forward strand.
CATTATCAAGATTGAAGACGGCAAGTTTGTATTCTTCAAGAAGTTCCAACCCACCGAGTAAAAACGGTAAATGGCCTGGGGAATTAAATTCCCCAGGCCAATTCCTATTGTCTGGAGTAGAAGATGATTCTTCAACAAGTCATTAATGGGTTATCCATCGGGTCGGTATATGCCATGATTGCGGTGGGTTACTCATTGGTCTATAGTGTATTGAATTTTTCAAACTTTGCCCATGGAGAAATTCTGATGATTGGCTCTTTCATGGGCTTCTTCTTGCTGAGCGTTCTCAAAGTGCCTTTTCCCTTCGCGCTCGCCCTTTCCATGGTCGGGGCTGGCATTGTTGCCATGGCAATTGAGCGCTTCGGCTATCGGCCGCTGCGTTTGCGCAAAGCCCCTACACTTTACTTCATGATTGCTGCCATGGGTTTTTCTGTTTTTCTCCAGAACTTGGCTATCATTGTCTTTACCCCAAATTTTAGAACTTATCCACAACTCTTCCCGCTGAGCCCGATTACTTTGGGTACTCTTTCTATTGGGCGGTTGGACCTTGTGATTTTCTTCATTTCACTCATCACCCTTTCCATCCTCAGTCTTTTCATCTATAAAACCAAGATGGGCACAGCCATCAGGGCAACCGCCTACAACTACCGTGTGGCTTCTTTGATGGGCATCAATCCTGACATCGTCATTGGTATCGTCTTTTTCCTAGCCGGCGGTACTGCCGGGCTTGGCGGCATGCTCTTTGGCATGAAGTACACCACCTACCCATGGATGGGCGCCTTAACCATTAAGGCCTTCATCGCCGCCGTTGTTGGCGGCCTGGGTAGTTTGCCTGGCGCTGTACTGGGGTCGTTTATCCTCGGAATGGTAGAAACTTTTGCCTCTGGCTACGTTTCTTCATCGTTTAGAGATTTGTTCTCATATGCCATCATGATCATCATCATTATCTTCCTGCCCAGCGGTCTGCTTGGTAAGAATACATCTGAGAAAGCATAGAGAGGAGCAAAATGACCATTTATATTCAAGGCATCGTCTACCTCTTCTCCATCAACCTCATTTCAGTCATGGGACTTTCCTTGTTGACTGGTTTTACAGGTTCCTTCTGTTTTGGCCAGGCTGGCTTCATGGCGGTTGGGGCCTATACATCCGGCATGCTCACCAAGCTGGTGGGTTGGCCGCTCTGGGCTGGCATTGTTTGCGGAGCGCTGGCTGGCGCGCTCATCAGCATTCCCATTGGCTTGCCTACCCTAAAACTCAAGGGTGACTATTTTGCCATCGCGACGTTAGGCTTTGCCGAAGCTGTACGTCTAATCCTTGAGAACCTGCAGCAGTTCACCGGCGGTGCCAGGGGTATCCCTGGAATTGAGACCATGGATAGCCCGCTTCCAGTCTTAATCCTCGCGCTCTTAATCTACGTCCTGATACGCTTCTACGTCTCTTCAACGCATGGGCGCAGTTGCATTGCCATTCGCGAAGATGAAATGGCTGCCAACTGCATTGGCATTAACTCACCACGTATGAAGACAATTTCGTTCTTTGTGAACGGCTTGCTGGCTGGGCTTGCTGGTGCTTTACTGGCCCATTACGTCGGTTTCATCCAGCCCTCCATGTTCGGCATGGCAAAATCCACCGAACTGATTATTATGGTGATTTTTGGCGGTATGCACAGTGTAACCGGGGCCTTGCTTTCCACTGTTATGCTAACAAGCCTGCCTGAGCTACTGCGGGCAGCCTCCATCTGGCGTCTGGTCGCCTATGGCCTGCTGGTGGTTATTATCATGGTTGTCAGGCCTGAGGGTCTGCTGGGCTCCTGGGAGCTTAGTATTGCCAACCTGAAGGCAGTTTGGAACAACTTGTTTAACCGCAAACCGGCCGCCAAGGAGGGGAATTAATGTACATTCTTGAGATTGATAACCTCTCAAAATATTTTGGCGGTGTGAAAGCAGTTGATGACTTCAACATGAAACTTGAAGAAGGATCCATCACCTCCATCATTGGGCCAAACGGCGCAGGAAAAACCACCATCTTCAATCTGATTACCGGCATCTATCCGCCGACCAAAGGTTCCATCACACTGCATGGCAACAGCATCCTTGGCCTGCCCACCTACAAAATCGTTGACCTGGGCCTGGCCAGAACTTTCCAGAACATCCGCCTCTTTGCCAACTCTTCGGTTTTGGATAACGTGCGGGCAGCTTGCCACGATATGGCAAATTATTCTGTGCTGGAGGGTTTCTTCCCGAGCAAGAGAAGAACTGAACAGGAAAAACATATCAAAGACCGCTCAATGGCACTCCTCGAAACTGTCGGTTTAGCCGACCGCTCAGAGGAAATTGCCAGTAAGTTGCCTTATGGCTACCAGCGCCGGCTCGAAATCGCCCGCGCTTTAGCACTTAATCCCAAGATCCTGCTCCTGGATGAACCTGCCGCTGGAATGAATCCGGAAGAATCCCTAAACCTGATGGACTTCATTCGCAAGATGCGCGAAAAATTCGCCCTGACAACCTTGCTGATTGAACATCACATGGAACTTGTCATGGGGCTTAGCGATTACATCACCGTGGTGGACTTTGGAAAAACAATTGCTACAGGCACACCGAAGGAAGTGCAGAACAATCCTGAAGTTATTAAAGCCTATCTGGGATATGGAGATA
>CAYVRH010000053.1:0-7539 GCA_964452955.1 uncultured Anaerolineaceae bacterium
ATTGAACTGCTTCGTTGAGGTTGTGGGGCTTAAAGTATGTAAACCTACTTATCATCAAAAGCCTCCTTTAGTAACCATAAAACTTGTCTGACTTCCCTCACTGTTGAGTCGCGAATTATGGTTTTTATGTTGTAGGTAGCCATTTTTAGCTATCCGGTAATGACTTATTCAAACCCATTATAACGTACAGCAAGAGCACTCCCACTTGTTAAGATTAACAATTATTTAACATAAAAGTTCACTGACCTTGGGAAAAATCACAACCAAAGATCCTCCATCGGCGGCCGTCGCTTCGGAAATTGCGCTTCATACAGCCTGGAAATATCGATTAATCGGCATTCGCTGTCTGGCAGGCCAAAGAGCTCAAAACCAATAGGTACGCCGATGGGAGCCTGCTCTGAGGGGGCAGAGAAGCCGGCCGGAAGGCATACTGAAGGGTAGCCGGTTATGGCTGAAAGCGCTCCGTTGCGCTGAACCTGCGCCTGGCCTACCTTGCAGACCAATTGCTGCTGGTGTGGAAAAATCAAAGCATCAAGTTGATGATTTGTAAACAGAAACTTAATCTGCTTTTGCAGCAAGGCGCGTTTGTTCAGCCGTTCGCCATATTCAGGTGCTGTTATGTCAAGCTGGTTGGCAGCAACAAGATTGTCTTTAATCCCAGGATGATGCAGGCCGCTTTCCAGGATTGTCTCAATACTTGGGTGAGGGGCATTTACTGCTTCAAGGTAAGCGTTGAGGTGGGCTTTTAGATCATACAAGTGCACGCTGACGTTTGAGACAAGATCGCTGATCAGGATCCGCTCGTCGATTTCGATCATTGCAATGCCCATGGAGCCAAGTTCATTAATGACCTGGCCCATGAGCTGATTGACTTCCTCATTGACTGGCTCAGTGCCAAAAAAGGAGCTGAGCACGCCAATCCTCGGGCTGTCCAACCGGTCAATTTCAGGCAGGTCACGGAAAGCAATCACCTTCAGAACCGCCGCTGCATCCTCCACGTTACGTGCCATCGGCCCTGCTGTATCCTGGGTTAGGGAGTAGGGCACGATGCCATCAAGACTTACCAAGCCAACTGTCGGGCGGATCCCAACCAAGTTGTTAGCACTCGAGGGAGAGCGTATGGAGTTTATCGTGTCTGTTCCGATGCCTACCAAACCAAAATTCGCTGCCAACGCGGCGCCAGTGCCTCCACTTGATCCTCCCGGTGTGCGGGTCAGATCATAAGGGTTGTAAGTTTGGCCTTTGATAGAGCTGATGGATTCGCCCCATATGGCAAATTCATGCAAATTTGTTTTTGCAAGGATGATCGCACCGGCAGCTTTCAAGCGCTGCACCAGATCCGCGTCTTTACCAGTACAAAAACCCTGAAGGCTCAGGCTGCCGGCTGTCGTTGGCATATCCGCGGTTTCGATGTTGTCCTTGAGAAGAACTGGGACGCCATGCAGACTCCCGCGCAGGCTCCCGGTCGCCCTTAGGTAGGCATCACATTCCCTTGCCAGCGCAAGCGCGGCAGGATTGACACAAATAATGCTGGAAAGGGCCCCGTCGAATTGCTTGATTCGATTAAGGTAAAAAGCGACCAATTGTTCGCTGGTGAATTGTTGTTTGAGCAGAGACTGGTGGTAATCAGCGATGTTCAGTTCCAACATATTTCAATTGTATTCTCTTCTATTTTATTAGCACCAGAATTGGCAAGATTTAACCTAAAGTTGGCATGAATTGTAAGTATATAACAGAAAGAACCCAATTATCACCCTACTTATTGTTTCAATATTACAATGAAACAGTGAAGTATTTTCGGTACAATAGTTATTAGGATGAGAAACGCTATATGCTAAATGCATTAAAAGTACGTTTACGTGACATCCTCAAAGTCGATTTACTGGCCGGCGCGGAAGTGATTGCCGGCGCAACAGGGATGGATAACGAAATTGCCTCGGTCAACGTTATGGAGGTGCCTGATATTGTTGACTGGGTGCGACCCGGCGAACTTCTACTAACAACCGCTTATTCCCTATCTGATAACGTCGAAGCCTTCAACACGCTCCTGCCCAAATTCTCGGAAAAGGGCGTGTGTGGTATGGGCATCAAAATTAAGCGCTACATCAACGAGCTGCCTGAAAGCGTCATTGAAACGGCTAACCGACTGGCGTTTCCGATCATCAAAATCCCGCCCGAGGTCTCGTATGGCGATTTGATGAAACAAGTTTTCACCTACATTATCGGTGAGCAAACACGCTTGCTTGAAAAAATCAATGAATTCAATAACCAGATCCGAGATATTATGCTCCGAAGTGTGGACATGGATGAATTCGCTGAACTTATCAGCCAGGCCTTTCATTCGCCCACGATGATTTCTGATCAAGTACACAAGAGTTATGTTTTTCATACCGAAGACAAAACCTGGGAAGAAATCCTTACCCGGGTAATTCCTTCAACCATTAACAACGCGAGTATCCTAGCTGAGCCAGGGTTAATGAAAATTCACTCGGGCTACGATCAGATAGATGGCAGAAAAATCAAACGGTTCAGCATACCAATCTTCTTCGAAGAAAATCTTTACGGGCATATCTATATCTGGGATATTAATGAAAGTATTGACACCGGGGATCTGTTCGTGATCGAATCAGCGACATCCCTGATTGCCCTGCACATTGTTACCAAATTGACTGTCACCCAGCGCGAGAACGTGCACCGGACGAACTTTTTGGAACTCTTACTGAGCAATAAACCTGAATCGCAGGCCAGGGCGATCTTGGATGCTGAATATTACGGTTTCAATCCGACTGCGCATCACCAATGCCTAATTTTTAGGCTGGATAGCCCCGAAAATGTGGGTTCAGCCACTTTACGCAACCGCAGAATCCAGGAAACAAGCCTGATCCTGACTGGAATTCTCAGCTATATGCAGCGAAAGGCTTCTTCACGCTATATCTCAGCTACCAAACCCAATGAGGCTTATTTCCTCTTGGAGTTCGATCAGAACCTTAACCCTGAAACGCGCGCTGCCCAAACCAGACTATTTGTCTATTCGCTTTTGGAACTTGCCAGGGATCTGAAAGTTCAAGAACGTTGTTTTGTTGGCATCGGGCGTGAATATCCCGGTTATGACAAGCTAAGCGACAGCCTGCACGAGGCTCAACAAGCAGTTCGGATTTTACAAAGCAGCCAGAAACAGATCAAGGAACATTACGGCTTTTATGAGGATATGGGGATAGCCCGGCTGTTTGGCACACCGGAAATCCGGGTGGATCTTCTGAATTATGCTGATCAGGTTCTCCAGCCAATATTGCAATATGATGCTGAACACGATGGGAAATTACTCGAAACCGTCCGCGCATATTTTGAACATGGGGGTAATTTGCACAAGACCTCCGAGGTGCAATTTACGCACTACAACACGGTTGTTTATCGGATAAATCGCATCCGGGATACCTTGAAAATTGACTTGAAAGACCCTGAAACGGCTTTTTCAATTCAATTTGCCCTCAAGATTCGGGAGTTAATCGGTTGATATGGCGATAAATGAGTTGACCGCGATCCTTGTTGCTGACGACCTGATTGAATTCCTGCAATCTCACCCAGACCATTTGGCAAGCGTGCACTCAGTCTTCCCCAACGCTGTGAACTTGCTCATCTCAGAGGATGCACTGCTCACGCTCACCCGGCAGGATGACATCACTCCCATGGGGCTGATCACTGATGGTAGCCTAAGCTTTGTTCAGTTCCTGAAAACGGGCGATCATGTCCTTCTATATCCTGACCAATTCAAAGCAGAAAATGGGGCTTTTACCCTCCATCTGCATGAGCCAAATATTTGGGAATCTGGATCATTAATGAACCTGGTTCCTTACCCAAGTGATGACCTCGCTGAAATCAATCATCAATTAATCCACTGGCTGCGGGCACAGCCAGCCATGGGATTGCTGCCCCTCTTGCCCCGCTTAACCCACCAATCTTTGGATGTCAACCCGATTGAGGATAACCTCTTTACCCGTTACATTGCCAGCGATCTTGAGGGGTTCAAAACAGCGATCGATAAATCTGATTGGGGCCTTGCCTTGGACCTTACGGATCGGTTAATCGGTTTTGGCATGGGATCCACACCCTCTTGCGATGATTTCCTGGCGGCTTACCTGATGGTATTCAAAATTGCTAAGGCCGTGAATCCTGGTACTTGCGCTTGGGTTGGGCAGTTCAATCAGGCGGTTGCTGAAAAAGCGAAAAAACGTACTACGCTAATCAGCGCTAACATGCTCATGCATGCCGCGAATGGGAAAATTAGCAGGAGCCATCAATTACTACTCCAAAGCTGCTTTTTGAACAAAAAAGACGACCTGGTACTATCAGCCAGCCGGGTTTTACAACACGGAGCCACTTCAGGCGGAGATTTTTTGCTTGGTTTCGTCTGTGCATTGGAATGGTACCGGAATTCCACATTGGACCATCAAAAGGAAGGAGAGCAAGCACGGGTTGGATAAAGTTCCACAACCCATGCAAATCATATGACCCTACAAACGAGTATTAAAAGAAATGCCTACTACGACTCGGTGACTCTCATGCTGTTAACGAGAGAATTACAGAAGTTGGAAGGTGTTGAGGACCTGCTGGTGGGCATGGGCACTGATCTCAACCTTGACCTGGCAAAAGGTCTTGGTTTGGCTACCAGTGATTTTGACACACTGACACCCAATGACCTCTTCATCGTGGCAAAATATAACGAAAATTTGACATCGATGCAGACTATCGAGAAAGCTTGCAGTGATTATCTCAATAAAAGTGCTGAATCTGAAAACGATGAAGATTACCAGGCATCTTCATTAAGTTCTGCGATCCAATCCATGCCGGAAGCTAACATGGTTTTGATTTCGGTGCCGGGCCAATACGCAGCAGCTGAAGTTGAGGATGCGTTGGAAGCTGGCTTGCATGTCATGCTTTTCTCGGACAATGTGCCAGTGGAAGACGAGTTGCGCCTCAAGCAAAAAGCAGTGGAAAAAGGACTGCTGATGATGGGGCCGGATTGTGGAACGGCAATCATCAATGGTGTGCCCCTTTGTTTTGCCAATGCCGTCAGGCGAGGCAAAATCGGCGTGGTTGGAGCCTCAGGCACAGGAACGCAAGAAGTTACCGTTCAGGCTCACAAACTTGGTGAAGGCCTTTCACAGGTCATTGGCACTGGAGGGCGTGATCTTAAAGAGCAAATTGGTGGATTGATGATGATTCAAGGTTTTGAGTCATTGATTGCTGATCCTGCGACGGAAGCGATCGTTCTAATCTCCAAACCCCCAGCCCCTGCCGTGGCAGAAAAGATTTACCAGATTGCCAAAAATTGCCCAAAGCCAGTGGTTATTGACTTCATTGGAGGCAATCGGGCCGCGATTGAGGCTGCCGGAGCAGTACCCTGCGTCAGCCTTGAGGATGCCGCCCAAAAAGCCGTTAAAGTGTTGCGCGGGGAAGCCTTTGAAGACTTCGTCAGTTTCGCGCTACCCGAGGATCAAATCGACTCGATGGTTGAACGGGAACTACGCAAGTTGAAAAACGACCAAACCGAATTGCGCGCGTTATTCACCGGTGGTACCTTGGCTGATGAGGCGATGAAACTTTTAGGGGATCATCACCAGATTTATTCCAACATTCCGCTCTCACCAGAGATGGCAATTGAGAACCTGCCCGATGGCCGTGGCAACATCTGCCTGGATCTGGGTGAAGACAAGTTTACCCGTGGCCGACCGCATCCGATGATTGATCCGCAGACCCGCACAGACTTCTTCAAATCCCATGTGGATGGTCACACGGCAGTAATTTTGGTAGATGTGGTTCTTGGTTATGGTTCCCACAAAGACCCTGCAGGCGCTGTGGCTGACTCAATACGCGAAATTCGCCAGGAATTATCCAGGCAAGGCAAGGATGTGGTCGTAATAGCATCGGTGTGCGGTACTGACCTGGATAGCCAGGATTTGAATAAATCGGTTGCCACGCTTGAAGCCGTAGGCATCCTCGTTATGCCTTCCAATGCTCAGGCTGTCCGTCTTACCGATAAGGTATTGCGGCGCGTCATGAAAGGAGCTTAAGATGTCTGTAAACGACCTCTTCAACCAAGAACTCAAAGTTGTCAATCTCGGCCTGAAGTCCTTCTATAGTGACTTGAAAAGCCAGGGGGTTAGCGCAGTTCAGGTAAATTGGAAGCCAAAAGCAGGTGGCAAGAAGAACATGCTCAACCTGCTGAGCAAGATCAATAAAGTCAAGAAATCATAAGTTCGAAGGAGTGAGACATTGGTAGATATTATTGAAAAAGCGAATCAGGAAGCTCTGGATATCATCCAGAATGGACAACCGACATTAATCGGTTTAGGGCTGGCAGGAGAGGAAATTCCTGGTATGGAAAAGAACCTCTTTCTCCATGCAGGCCCCCCAATCACCTGGGAGAGGATGTCGGGTCCGATGCGAGGTGCTGTGATTGCAGGGCTGCTTTATGAAGGTTTGGCTTCCACACCTGAAGAAGCGGCTGAATACGCAGCCTCGGGAATAGTAAGATTTGACCCGTGCCACCACCACGACGCGGTAGGTCCTATGGCGGGCATTGTGACTTCCAGAATGCCAGTTTGGATTGTGGAAAACAAAGCCTACGGCAATAGGGCTTACTGTACCCTAAACGAAGGTCTCGGTAAAGTTCTGCGCATGGGTGCATATGGCCCCGAAGTTATCAAGCGCTTGAATTGGATGGAAAGCGTGCTTTATCCTGTCCTTAAGCAAGCAATTGAGATTCACGGTCCGATCGACCTGAAGACTATGATTGCACAGGCCGTCCAAATGGGCGATGAGGTTCACAATCGTAACAAGGCAGCAACCTCGCTGTTAATTAGGGAGCTTGCCCCCAGCATTGTAAAGACCTCATTCAGCAATGAAGAAAAAGTTGCCGTCTTGGAATTTATGCACGGTAATGACCACACCTTCTTGAACCTTTCCATGCCGGCTGCCAAGGCTACTTTGGAACCTGCTGGGAAGGTGAAGCATTCGACCATCGTCTATACGATGGCACGTAATGGTACTGATTTTGGCATTCGTGTGGCTGGGCTTGGAAAACGCTGGTTTACTGCTCCAGCAGAAATCATCGATGGATTGTACTTCCCTGGCTTCTCCATGCAAGACGCCAACCCGGATATTGGCGATTCTTGCATTACTGAGACTTTAGGTATTGGTGGTTTTTCAATGGCAACCGCGCCGGCAATTGTGCAATTTGTGGGCGGTACACCCAAAGACGCGGTGCGCTATACCACCAGTATGTATGAGATTACCACTGAAGAAAGCCGTGCCTACAAGCTGCCGCCCATGAATTTTAGGGGCTCGCCAACCGGCATTGACATTCGCAAGGTGATTGAAACCCAGATCTTGCCTTTAATTAATACCGGCATTGCCCATAAAGAGGCAGGTGTAGGTCAGGTTGGGGCTGGCATTGTGCACCCACCCATGGCATGCTTTGAACAGGCTTTGGAAGCGTACGTTAACCTCCTGGAAGACGAAGGTCTTCTGGAGGAATAA
>CAYVRH010000054.1:0-7503 GCA_964452955.1 uncultured Anaerolineaceae bacterium
GCACAAAAATATCCTTGGCGGGCACATCCGGCATGTAATCGCCACGCAGCACCATAATATTTTGGATTTTGTTCTGCCTGAATTTCTCCAAGGCAGATTCCACATCCGCCTGTTCAGAATAAAGGCAGGTTAGGTGCGCCACTGGTTCGATGTGATAAGTCTCCAGGATAAGAGATGCGATCTCGACAGTCCGATCCTGTTGGGCTTTGGTGCCTCCCTGGCCGTAGGTCACGGAGATAAAGTCCACAGGCAGCCCGCGCAGTTTCAAAAGGGTGTTGTAAATGGCGGTGTAGGGGCTTTCTTTTTTGGGTGGAAATATTTCCAATGAGTAGACAAACTTTTTGTGCTGAAAGAGTTTTGAGATATCCATGTCCGAATTTTATCTTAATAACTGAGGATGCTAACTTGGGTTTTACAATATTATTACTCAAGGGGTGCTCGAGACATCAACTAAAGTAAAATAATGCATCAAGTTATGGAAAATGTGATTGTACGTCCCGCAGAGAAGAAAGACATCCAGGCTTTGGCCGAAATCCGTGTGCGCTTTTTGCACGATTTGCAATATTCCGTGGATAACGCAGCCTGCTTGACTGAAACGGTAAATTTTCTGGAAGAAGGCTTGGGTTGCCAGGTTTTTGGAGCTGTGGCCGAGAATGCTCAGCAAGTGCTGGCGGCTGGTCTACTCTTAATCCAAAACCGTCCCTACCATCCGCTCGCGCCAAAAGGTAAGTCTGGGGAAATCATCAATATGTATACAGTCCCTGAAGCACGCGGGCAAGGTCTGGGCGGTCAGGTTCTGGACGCCCTCATTTCCAAAGCACGTGAGCTGGGCGTGGACAAAATATTCCTGAATGCTTCTGAGGCCGGTTTTCATCTCTACCAAAGCCGGGGCTTTGAGGTGGCAAATCCCAGGCATCCAGTGATGGAACTTAAGCACTAAGGCGCACAAGCCTGACCGCATCCGGGTTTGACACTTCTGATTGAATCGAGGTTATTTGATGACTGCTCTCCCGCCCCTGGCTGCCTGGGCTGAACGGCTGCAATTGATTGCCCAAGCTGGGCTTACTTATTCAGAAAACCCTTATGATTTACAACGTTTTACCCAGATCCAGCAGCTGGCAGCTGAGATGCTGGAAGCACAGACTGGGGTTCCGCACGAAAAGATTGCTCTCTTGTTGGGGGATGAACGTGGCTACCAAACCCCCAAGGTGGATGTGCGCGCGGTGATCGTGCAAGATGGCAAAATGCTTTTCGTCAAGGAATTAGCCGATGGCGGCTGGACTTTGCCAGGGGGATGGGTTGATGCAGGTGATCAGCCCGGTCACGCCGCGGAGCGCGAGGTCTGGGAGGAATCCGGTTTCACGGCCAGGGCAATCAGACTGCTGGCTGTCCTTGACCACCGTCTACACGGATATCCACCTTATTTATTTCACATCTACAAACTCTTTTTCCAATGTGAGATCACTGGTGGCGCCTCAAGCACCAGCCTTGAGACCGGTGGGGTTGCCTGGTTCGGGCCGGAAGACAGACCAGAGCTTTCGTTAGCGCGTACCACGCCTGAAATTATCCAAATGATGTTTCAGCAGGTCAATCACCCAGAGGCTCCCGCTCTCTTCGATTAAGAGTTAGGTCTGGCAAGCATTCAATGCAGTCAGTTTATCAATATCCAGGCCAAAATGGCCGTCTCAACGCACGGTACTGATACAATTGCCCGTTAGCATAATTTCCTAAAAGAAAACGCCATGTTCGCAAACCGTATCGGAGAAATCTCCGCGCTCCTCACTGCCACGCTCTGGGTCCTCTCAGGGACCGCCTTTGAATTTGCAGGCAAACGTGTCAGTTCGCAGGCGGTCAACTTCATGCGCTTAATCATGGCCGTGTTGATCATGGGCATCTTTCTCACCATTCGGCGTGGAAGCCCAATCCCTTTGGATGCCAGCCCAAAAGCCTGGCTTTGGCTTTCAGTTTCGGGGATTGCCGGTTTTGTGCTTGGGGATATGTTCCTCTTTGAATCTTACGTGCTGATCGGCACACGCCTTGCCTTGCTGATCATGAGCCTTTCACCCATCCTGACCGGCATTTTGAGCTATCTCATTTTCCATGAAACACTCAGCCCACGCAATTTGCTCGGTATCGGTCTGGTGCTGGCTGGAATCATGCTGGTCGTGCTCACCAAGAAACAAGGTGAAAAGATGAAGTTGAACATTCGGCCAAGAGGGCTGATTTTTGGGATTTTGGGAGCGGTTGGCCAATCCATCGGTTTAATCTTCAGCAAATTGGGCATGGGCAATTTTGACCCCTTTGCCTCCACTCAGATCCGGTTAATGGCTGGCACGCTTGGTTGGGTCCTGGTCTTTCTGATCTTTGGATGGTTCCCACGGCTTAAGCGTTTCAAGACCGATCACAAAGCTTTTGGTTATACCTTTTTCGGGGCCTTCTTTGGACCTTTTCTGGGTGTCTCGTTTGCCTTAACAGCCATGCAGCATACCAGGGCAGCCGTAGCTTCAGCCATCATGTCCATTATGCCGGTGCTTGTTTTGCCATTCAATTTTGTCATCTTTAAGGAGAAGATTCAAAGACGGGCAATAATTGGCGCGGTGATCACCGTTATTGGTGTTGTTATCCTGTATCTCTAATTTATCACTTGGGGTGGGGTAATCTCCCAATCTAGTTTGCCTGAGTGGGAGCCCTTGCTGGGTAGTTCTAGGTCTTTCCCTCGAAGTTTTTCTCCAACACCAGTCCGTCTTCGCCCCCAATGTAATAGCCTTTCCAAAGCCCTATCGGTTTGTATCCGGTCTTTTCATAAAGCCGGATGGCTTCCAGATTGGACTTGCGGGTGGTTAGGCGAATACTAGGCGTTTTCAGGGCCGCTTCAGCCCTGGCGAGCAAGGCTTTGCCAAAACCTCTTCCATGATAGTCTGGGTGCACTTCAACCGTCGTGATCCAGCCTATGCCAGCCTTGACTTCGCCGCCAACAAACCCAATCAGTTGCTGCCCCTTGCAAAGCCTGTAGCGTACCAGCCCTGGAAAGCTAAGCGCTGCCAAAAGGTCCAGGTAGGGCCAGGCATCATCTTTGGAAAAACACAATTTTTCAAGCGCCCAGACTTGGTTGAGATCATGCCAAGTGGCTTTACTGATGCTGAAGCCTGAAGGCAGGTCCGGGTCTGTCTGCGCGTTCATTCCTCGTCCCAGCCGGCTTCTTCGAGGGTCCAGGCCAGGCTTTCCCATTCTTTCATTAAGGCCTCCAGGCTTTCCTGGGCAACTTGATATTCTGCTGCCAGACGGGCAACCTCAGCGGGATCCACTGGTGGGTTGGAAAGCTGGCTTTCCAGGCGGTCTCTTGCGGCTTCAGCCTGATGTACCTTGCCTTCCACGGCTACTAATTTCTTGTGCAGTTGCTGTTTCTGGTTGCGGGAAAGCGACAGGCGCGGTTTTACGCTTTTGAGGTTAGGCTTCTCGGATCGGTGAACAGGTTCCTGCGTCACTTCCCGTGCCGAGCGCCTTTCCTTGGCTTCTTTGAATTCAGAATAGCTGCCGTTGAAGACCTCCAAATCGGCTTTTTCAGGATCCATTTCCCAAATTTGGGTCGCCAGGGCATCGATCAGGTAGCGGTCATGCGACACCAGAATGATCGTGCCGGGATACTCGGCCAGCACACCCTGCAAAACTTCCTGGGTGGGCAGGTCAAGATGGTTGGTGGGCTCATCCAGAATCAAGAGGTTGGCATCCGAAAGTGCCAGTTTGGCCAATGCCAGTCTGCCGCGCTCACCGCCTGAGAGAGTCGAGACCGGGTTGAACACCTCATCCCCCTGAAAGCCATACTTGCCGAGGTAATTGCGCACTTCCCCTGGAAGCATGCTGGGCGCGACGGTGTTAATTTCCATCACCAGGTCATTATTGGGGTTCAAGCCTTCATGCGTTTGTGCAAAATAGGCCACCTTGAGGGCCGCGCCCAACGCAATCGCGCCGGAATATGGCGGGATGAGCCCGAGAATCGTCTTCAGGAATGTCGTTTTTCCGGCCCCATTCGGGCCGATAATTGCCACGCACTCTGTACGTTCCAGCACCAGGTCCGGGGCTTTAAAAAGCGGCCGGCCTTCATCCGCGTAGCCAACTTCAAGCGACTGCGTGCGCAAAATGACGTTGCCCGACCTGCCCGCCATGTTGAAGCGCAGGTGCATGGGCCGAATATGTTGGGTGGGTGAGGTCAGGCGCGACTCAGCCAGCAGCCTCTCGAGTCGTTTTAGCCTGCCCTTGGCCTGGGCGTTATTTTGCGAACCAATGTTGCGCTTGATGTAGTCTTCCTGCTTGGCAATATACTCGTTCTGGGCTTCAAACTCCTGCATGCGCCGCAGATAACGCTCTTCGCGCTGACGCAGATAGGCGGTGTAGTTGCCGCGGTAATCTTCAATAGAGGGAGTCATCTCCAGGATATGCGTGGCCACCTGATCTAAAAAGTAGCGGTCATGGCTCACGATGACAGCCGCGCCTTCCCAATCCTTCAGGTAGGCTTCAAGCCACTCAACCGCCTGGATATCCAGGTGGTTGCTGGGCTCATCTAAAAGCAAGAGGTCCGGATTTTCCAAGAGCAAGTGCGCCAGCCTGGCACGGGTGCGCTGGCCGCCGGAAAGCTGGGAAAGGGGGCGTTCGTAATCCGAGCGCGCAAAGCCCAAACCCGTCAGGGTCTGCTCAATGCGGTTGTGGTAGGTGTAGCCACCGGCGTGCTCAAACTCGGCTTGAATGCGCCCATAGCGTTCCAAGAGTTGCGGGTCGCAATTCGGGGCTTGCATGGCTTTTTCCATCATCTGAAGCTCATCAGCCTGGGCAAGCAGGCTTTCAAAAGCAACCAGGCAGCTTGACCAAAGCGTTCCTTCCTGGATCTTAATAGCTTCCTGTGGTAAGTAACCTATACGGATGCCCCTGGCGCGGTGCACGGAACCAGTGCTGGGTTCATCCTCGCCAGCCAGGATGCGCAGCAGCGTGGTTTTGCCCACCCCATTGGCCCCCACAATAGCCATGCGGGCATGGTAGGGAATTGAAAGGGTAATATCCTCAAAAATATCGACCGGGTCAAAAGATTTGCCCAGTTTCGTGGTTGTTAAGAGTGGCATGCAAAAAAGTATACCAGCGAGGGGCTGTATCGTGCTCACTTAACAATTCTTTACGAGATGATAGAATTTGCCTATGAAAATTAAACGCTGGCACGTCTGGCTTGGGGTGATCATTAGTGCGGTTTTTCTCTTTCTCGCCTTTCGGGAAGTCGATTTCAGCCAGGTGTGGCATTACCTGAAAGCCGCTACCTGGGGTTGGGTTTTGCTTGGGCTGGTTATCTATTTCGTGGGCGTTTACCTGCGTTCCTTGCGCTGGCAGCTGCTGCTGAACCCGGTCAAGCACCTGAGTGTCAAACGCCTCTTCCCGGTGGTCTGCATTGGCTACATGGGTAACAACGTTTATCCCGCCCGCGCAGGCGAAGTGCTGCGCTCAATCCTTCTCAAGCAAAAAGACAATGTGGACATTTCTGCTTCCCTGGCAACCATTGTGGTTGAGCGCCTTTTTGATGCCATCACCATTCTTGGCCTCGTGCTGCTCAACCTGGGTCAGTTCTCCCGGCGGGCAGGCCTGGAATGGGTATCGCGAGTGGCAGTAATTGGCGGCATTGTTTTTGGCTTGATCTTGCTCGTCTTTTTAGCCATGGTCTTCTTTCCAACCCAAACAGAAACTCTTTCTGGCTGGTTCATCAACCACCTTTTGCCTACCAAAGCCCGCCCGGTGGCCAAAAACATCATCAACAAGTTTATCCTAGGGTTGGGAGCTTTAAAATCCCCGTTTGCTGCCCTGAAGGTCCTGTTACTTTCCTGCCTGATCTGGCTGGCTGAAGCTGGGCTGTATTGGGGGGTCATGCGTGCACTCAACCTGAACCTGAGTTTTATCCAGCTGCTGCTGATTGAAGGCGTGGTCAACCTGGTTCTGCTCATCCCGGCTGCCCCTGGTGGTTTGGGCACCTTCGATGCAGCCTGTAAAGCCATGCTCGAGCTCTTTGGCGTCAGCGCGGATTTAGCGCTTGGTTACGCCCTGCTACTCAGAGTTGCCCTCTGGTTGCCCATCACCGTACTTGGGGCACTCCTCTTCTTCCGCGAGGGTTTCTCGCTCTCCACGGACCTGAATGCCCTGCAAAATCAATATAAAGCTCAGGAAGCCCCCCAGCCTGACCTTGCCGCAAGAGAATCGGAAAACGACCAGACAAAGGAGTCTTTATGACATCTACCCCTCGAAAAATTGCCGTGATTGGCGCAGGAATCGGCGGCATGAGTGCTGCTTACGACCTCAACAAAGCGGGGCAGGCCGTCACTATTTTTGAAGCTTCCGACCATCCCGGCGGTTTGGCAGAAGGTTTCAAAGAACCGCACTGGGATTGGTCAGTGGAACGTTTTTATCACCACTGGTTCGCTTCGGATAAGCACATGCTGGGCTTGATAGAGGAGCTTGGTTGGTCTGACGAGGTGATCTTCCCCACACCCATCACTGTGATGTACCACAAGGGCAAATTCTATCCCTTCGATTCGATCAAAGCTGCTTTGCTCTACCCGGGATTGGGTTTTGGTATCAACAAGATCCGCTTCGGTTTGGTAGGGGTTTACCTGCGCCTGACCAATAACTGGCGTGAACTTGAAAAGTACACCACGGAAGCGTGGATGCGCGCCAAAGCCGGCAATAAGGTCTATGAAGAAATGTGGGAACCGATGATGATCGGCAAGTTTGGCGAGAAATGGGCCAAAAAGGTGAATATGGCCTGGATGTGGGCACGTTTACATGCCCGCACAACCAAACTGGGCACTTTCAAAGGTGGTTTTCAGCGTTTTGCGGATAAGTTTGCCGCAGAGTTGGGCAGCCAGGGAGTCGAGATACGCCTAAATAGCCCGATTGCCAGCATCCAAAAAGCTGAAAATGGCGGGCTATTGATCACCCTCAAAGATGGCAGCCAGGAAAACTTTGACCAGGTACTGGTGACTCTTTCACCCGGGCTGATGGCCAAAATGACGCCAGAACTCAGCGAAACCTACCTGCAGGGTCTGCTCAACCTGCATTCCATGGGTGCCGTCGTAATGACGGTCTCTCTCAAAGAGCGCCTTTCCCCTGAAGGTTATTACTGGTATTCCATTCCCAAGAAGGCCGGTTTCCCCTTCCTGGCGCTGGTTGAACATACCAACTTCCTTAAACCTGAATACTTTGGCGGCGATCACATTCTCTACATTGGCGATTATCTTGAGGTAGACCACCCCAATTTCAAGAAAAGCGACACGGAACTTGCGGCGGAATTCCTGCCACACCTGAAGAAAATTAATCCTGCTTTTGACGAATCCTGGGTGAATAAGGTCTGGGTGAGTAAAACGCCCTACGCTCAGCCTATCCCACTGGTGAATCACTCCAAAAATATTCCAGCCATCCAAACTCCAATCGATGGGCTCTATTTTGCCAGCATGAGCCAGGTATATCCATGGGATC
>CAYVRH010000055.1:0-7414 GCA_964452955.1 uncultured Anaerolineaceae bacterium
TTATTGGTATTAGCCCAAAATAGTCCGGCTATCCAGCGCGAGAGCCCCCTGCCCCTCCGGGTATAGAATCAACGGATTGATCTCGATTTCCTGAATCTCTGGGTGGTCGAGCGCCAGTTGCGCCAGGCGGCAAATGGTCTGAAGTAACGCAACCTGGTCAAGCCTGGCAGAGCCTCGGAACCCCTGCAGCATCTTCCCAGCGGCCGTAGCGTTGATCATCTCAATTGCGTCCCCTTCTGAAAGTGGCGCGATGCCCACCGCCACATCTTTGAACATCTCCACCAAAACCCCACCCGAACCAAACAGGACCATGGGCCCAAAAGTGGCATCACGTTTGATGCCAACAATCATTTCCTGCCCTTTTGCAGCCATCTTCTCAACCATGGCGCCAAAAATCATGGCTTGTGGTGCGAACTGGCGGATATGCTCGATTAATTTGTTAAATGCTACGCGCAATTCTTCTGCATTCTTGAGGTTCAGGATAATTCCACCCGCGTCTGATTTGTGTAAAATACCTTCCGCGGAGATTTTGAGTACCACAGGGTATCCCACCGCGTCAGCAATTTGAACAGCCTCGTCAGCGTCTTTTGCCAGGTCGCCAGGTACTATCGGGATCTCGTAAGTCTCTAAAATCTTCCGCGTTTCTTCTTCTCCAAAACTCTTCTGGCCAGACTTCAGGATCGCTTCAACCGTTTGCCTGGCAGATGCGGTCGCGTTGTATACCATCGGTTCAAAAGCTTTTTTTTGGGAAATCTTTTTATACTGCAGCATGCCGCCAAATACCCTTGGACCCTGGTCAGGATAGTGAAAAGTGGGTATTTTGTGTTGATTCAGGTAAGCTGCGGCTTCCCGGGCTGATTTTGCCCCAACCAGGCATGCCAGGAAGGTTTTCTCTGTCCCATATGCCGTTTCAACCCAGGCTTTAGCCACGCCCATCGTATCCACTAAAGATTGTGGCACCAAGATTGGATGCAAGGCATCCACGTTCGCGTCAAGGCTCGCTTGCCCCAGTGCCCAGGCATAATCCTGTGGTTCTGCCCCGCCCAGCATGTCAATCGGGTTGCTCACCTGCGCGCTGGGGTTGAGCTTTGTGCGTAAGGTCTGCTGAATCTCCGGAGAAATGGTGGCCAGGTCCATGCCGTTGAGGGCAAGCGCGTCTGATGCTAAGGCTGCTGCCCCACCGGCGTTCGTAGCAATGGCAACTTTATTGCCCGCAGGCAACACCTGACAGCCAAAAGCCCAGGCCAGGTTGAAAAGGTCTGCCAATGTGTCCACCTCAAGCACCCCGGATTGCTTGAAGGCAGCCTGGTAAGCCGTATACGATCCTGCCATTGACCCAGTATGCGAGCTGATGGCTTTTGCGCCGGCATTATTTTTGCCGGCTTTTAGCAATACAATCGGCTTTTGCCGGCTTACCTTACGGGCAACTTCCATGAAGCGCGCACCGTTCTTGACCTCTTCGACATACATGGCAATCACCTTCACCTGAGGGTCCAAGGCGACATATTCCAGCATATCGGTTTCGGTGACGTCCATCTCATTACCCAGGCTGGTAAAGTAAGAGAAGCCAAAATGCGATTCAAGCACCAAGTCAACAACCCCGCCGCAAATTGCTCCGGATTGTGAGATGAAGGCGATTGGGCCAAGGCCGGGCATGCCCTTGATAAAAGTACTGTTCAAACCGGTGTGGATTGCCATCGTTCCCACACAGTTTGGGCCGATGATGCGCATTCCGTAGTGCCTGGCGATTTGCAGGCATTGTTCTTCCAATTTCTTCCCGCTTTCGCCAACTTCCCGGAAGCCACCCGTGACGATCGTGACGGCCTTAATCCCTCGCTCGCCGCACTGTTCAAGGCTTTCAAGTACCATGCCTACTGGCAGCACAATCACTGCCAATTCTACCGGGTCTGGAACATCCTGGATGGTTGCATAGCAGCGCTTGCCGAGAATTTCTTCAGCTGAAGGATTTATGGGGTAAACCTCACCTTTATAGCCGTAATGCAGGAGATTCTCAAGAATGCCATAACTTAACTTGTTGGGCTTGGACGAAGCTCCCAGAATGGCAACACCTTTAGCGTTAAAAAAAGGACTTAAGCTCTCAGGATTCATTAGAAACTCCAATTCTTAATTCACGAGTGATGCAGCGATTATACCAATCGTGGGCTTCGAAACAGTTGATTAGCGCATCACGAAGCCTTTATGAACTTATAATTGAACCACTATGCCAGAAGCTATCAGTCTGACTCAGGCCCAAAAGTCTTTTTTGGATACAGCAAAAAATGGTCTCATCCTGCTTGAAGGTGAATTTGGAACTGGCAAGACAACCGCTTCCGCTTTGAGGATGCTTCAGCTGGGGAAAACTAACCGAAAGCCACTAGGATCAACGCTCGTTTTAGCCCCGCAATATCCACTCTTGCAGCCCTATCAACAAGCCCAGGTTGAAAATCGAGCTAATCAGACTCATGCCACATTGATGACCTTTTCTTCCCTGGTTAAGCGGAATATCGCCTTGTTTTGGCCCTTGGTAGCCGAAGTAGCAGGATTTGCACATCCTCAACTTGAACCAAAATTCCTCACAATTGAGACGGCACAATTCTATCTTTCCCAAATCGTCGATCCGTTGATGGATAAAGGCATTTTTAGCGGTATCACCATCCCCCGTAACCGGATATATAGCCAACTCTTGGACAGTTTGAACAAAGCTGCCATCATTTCATTCGACTATCACAGTGTCAGCACACGGCTTAAGGCAGCCTGGACGGGTGGTCCAGAGCAACTATTGACTTATGATGAGGTACAGGTCTGTCTTAACGCCTTCAGAACAAAATGTCTGCAGGACAACCTGCTGGATTATTCTTTGCAGGTCGATGTTTTTGCCAAACATCTCTGGCCGCTAAACTTGTTCAGAAGGTATCTACGCTCGAACTATACCGATTTGATTTACGAAAATATTGAAGAAGAACCACCACTCATCCACGATTTGATAGGAGATTTGGCACCTGACCTCAATTCAGTTTGTTTACTCATGGATATTGGCGGTGGGTATCGAAAATTCTTAGGGGCAGACCCGGATTCCGCACTGAGATTTAGAGATCAAAACTTTCATGTTTTTGAGTTTACTGAAAGCCTTGTAAACCCTCCCGTCATCGAAGATGCAAGAAAGCTTTTCTTGACTGCATCAGCTAACCAACCTGCACCAGGTGCTGACATTTTTGAGGTTTTTGAACAACCCGAAGACCTGCCCATTTTTGTGCCCGAGCTCTTGGATTGGACCGTAGAAAAAATAAAGAGCTTGATTGATCAGGGCACCAAACCCTCAGAAATTGCCATTCTCAGCCCATACCTTAGCAGTACTTTTGCTTTTTATTTGCAAGCCAAGCTGAATGCTTTAGGATTGCCATCCAAAACCAGCAAGGCTTCGGCACTCCTTCGTGACGATCCTTACGTAAAACTGTTTCTCAACCTGTATTGCCTGAGTTCGGGGGACTCCAGGCTTTCTGTAAGCCAGGATGACCTTGTTGATTTATTTGCAATCAGCCTTGGAGCTATCAACCGGGTTCAGGCCAAATTATTAAGTAACGCTCTCTGTGGAAGGAACCTTTTCATCCAAGCCTTGCCCGAACTGGCTGTGGTTGAAGGCCTGCCACTGGAAAGGTTTTCACCTGAGATACTGAATTCCTATACCGAGATCCGTTCCTGGCTTCAGAATTTCGATGCCAGATCTGGTTTTGGCTTGTTCGTTAGCCGAATATTCGGAGAGCTTTTGACCCAGGAAGGTTTTGGTTTGCAAGGCAACCTTGAGTCTGGCAGGCTTGCCGGCCGCCTGATAGATAGTTTTGCCAAGTTCGAGCAAGCCCTGGAGGAAAACCTCTCAGAAACTCAGAAAGCAGCCTTCTTTGTGGAGAGTGTGCGCAAAGGCTTACTTTCTGGTGTCTATGAAGAGGACCAAGACCTCGAGGACAGCATTCTCATTACGCCTGTTCTCAGCTTTTTAATGCGTAACCAGCCCGTGGATTATCAGTTTTGGATGAATACTGGTAGCAACGGTTGGCATGAACGCCTGGAACAACCTCTGACTCAAGCTTATGTTCTTAGCCGGTCCTGGCAATCTGGCCGCTTGTGGACTACCGCCGATGAAACCCAGCTTTCCAAGGAAACTCTCACACACACCGTGCAAGGGTTGTTGACCCGCTGCAGGAAAAAGGTCTTTCTGGGAATCTCGGTCTATGATGAAGCCGGAAGCCAGGAGTCTGGCTTACTGATGCAAATACTGCAGGGCTTATTCCGCAGGGCAGTTGGAGGGAATAAACATGTCTAAAGCCACCCTCCGCGCAAGCCAGAAAAAGATCCTTGCTTACCAAGCCGGAAAAATGGGCATTTCAGCGGTGCCTGGTAGTGGTAAAACCTGGACCTTATCTCATCTGGCCGCAAAGCTGATCATGACTGCTGACCTGGCGGACGATCAGGAAATTCTGATACTTACACTCACCAATTCTGCCGCGGATAACTTCAGCAATCGGATCGGTAAAATCTTGCACGACTCCAAACTGATCGAAGGCTTTGGTTATCGCGTGCGCACCTTGCATGGACTGGCTAACGATATCATCCACATCCGTCCTGAGCTGGCAGGCTTGCCGAACGATTATGCCATTCTGGATAACCAGGAAACCAACACCATCCTGGACGAAGAAGTACGCAGATATCTGCGGACCCATCCTGAATTATTTGACGACCTGGTAGATTTGGATGCACCTGATCGACAAATTCAAAAATTCAGAGATGACGATTTTCCAAAGCTTATTAGAGATGTAGCAGGGGCCTGGGTGCAACAGGCCAAGGATTTTGGCAAAGCCCCCGCTGATCTGCAAGCTCTCATTCCGGAACAGGCAGAAGGTACCGAACTTGTTCAAGCCTGCAATGAAATCTACGCCGGTTATCAGACCGCCTTAAATAATCGGGGAGGTCTGGATTTTACGGATTTGATTTCGCTAGCTTACCGCTGTCTACGGAATGACCCTGGTCTGCTCGACCATCTACGGCATCGCTGGCCTTATGTGTTGGAAGATGAAGCCCAAGACTCGTCTGCCCTGCAGCAAAAGATCCTGGAATTGCTTTGCGGTGCTGATGGAAATTGGGTACGGGTGGGCGACCCCAACCAGGCTATCTATGAAAGTTTTACAACCGCCAACCCAGAATTACTTAAAGGTTTCATTCGCCAGAGTGATGTTTTGGCCCTGGATCTGCCTGAATCGGGCCGTTCCTGCCCTGCTATTATCAATTTGGCCAACGATTTGATTGACTGGTCGGGTAACCTCCACCCCAATATGAACGTCAGGGATGCCTTATCGTTGCCACATATCATGCCAACGCCAGCTGGCGACCCGCAACAAAACCCAGCCAATCGGCCTGATTGTATCAACTTGAACCCCAGGTTGTTCACCCCACAGGAAGAAATTGGTTTTCTTATCAAAGACTTAAAGGCTTATTTGGCTGAACATCCAAAAGAAACCATTGCGGTTTTGGCCACCCTGAATTCACGGGTTGCTGTCCTAAGTGACAGCCTGGCTAAGGCCGGATTGCCTGTATGCACGGAATTAATTCGGCTGGCCGAACCTGTGCGTCTATCCGCAGGGGCTGTTGCCAATATCCTGCAAGCCATTAACTTCCCAGAGTATGCGGCTAACCTGAAAGCAGCATTCAGAGTGGTACATCGGGCTGAGAAGGACGATGAAGAACGCTGGGCATCAGTGGAGGCTGCGAGCAAATGGCTGGCGGCATTGAAACAAACCGAATACTTTATCTACTCTCAAGGTAACCATGATTGGAAGCAGGATGCCCGTTCATTTGGCCTGAACGAAGCCCAGACTTACATGTTGGAAGTTTTTCGATTAATGGTCCATGACTGGCACCAGGCAGCTGTCCTGCCGCTGGATCAGATCCTGCGCTTGGTCTCCATGGATTTGAACCTGACCCAGGCTGAAACAGCCGCTGTTTACCGAATGGCCGTGTATATTAAGGACCTGCAGCAAAATAATCCGGATAGCCCGAAATCAGCCTTGATCCAGGAATTGGTCGAAATTGCCAAAAACAATCGCAATTTCACTTCCTTCAGTGAAGACAAAGGCGGTTTTGAACCAGACGCTCACCCTGGTCAAGTGGTTGTGGCCACATTCCATAAGAGCAAGGGTTTGGAATGGGATAAGGTGTACCTCACGTCCTGCAGCAACTATGATTTCCCCTCCGGAGACCTCAACGATAGCTATATTGCTGAAAGTTATGTGCTCAAGGACCGGCTTAACTTACAAGCGGAAGCATTGGCTCAGATGCAGCAATTAGTGATTGGCAAGCCCCTTGAAGATTTCCATCGTGGCTATGCGGCTTTCCCCGCCCGCGATACTTATATTAGGGAACGCTTGCGCGTGCTTTACGTTGGAATAACCAGGGCCAGACGGTCACTTACTATCACAGTCAACAATGGCGGTGGCAGAAATGTGCCTTCACTGGCCTTGAGGCAACTAATCCAAATGCATGGTGGTGAGTCATGATCCCTGAAGGATTTGTCTTTAGCCAGAGTAGCCTGCAAAGCTTCCTTAACTGCCGGCGCCAGTTTGATCTCAAGTACCTGCGCAAATTGGCATGGCCGGCTCAGAAGTATGCCGATGCAGAAAAGTATGAACGCGATCTGGCAGCCGGGCAAGCCTTGCATCAAGCTATTCAGCGGTACTTGTTGGGTTTTGATGCGCGTTTGATTCTTGAGAGACTTCAAACTGGAAATGACCCCCGGTTACCCGTATGGTTCAATAATTTTTCTTCCCGGCTCGGTCATCTGAAGGAAAAGGCGGATTTCATTGCTGAAGTGCCAATCACCATCCCCTTGGAGCCATATTGGTTAACCGCCAAGTTTGACTATCTCTGCCTGGAAGGTTGCCAGGTTGCGATCTTCGATTGGAAAACATCTGCCAAAAAACCCCGCAGACCCCAGCTTGAAGAATCAATGCAGACCAAGGTTTACCTGACGGTTGCGCGCAAGGCAGGCCTTGGTTTGGGCACTACCTCTCCCGCCATCAGGTACTGGGAAGCCAATTTTCCGGATCTTGAGCTTGTGTTCCAACCGGATGAGCAGACACTGCAGCGCTTCGCAACCGAACTACGAGGATTGGTCGATGTGATAACGACTGAAACGGAGTTTCCGAAAACAAAAGTACTTGCCCGATGTGTCTATTGCAGGTACCGTTCGTACTGTAACCGTGGCGGGATACCAGGCGAGACAAGTTCAGATGAGGGATTTGAATTTTCGGTTGGCGAAGAAACTGAGGAGATTACAGGTGAAAGTTGATTCAATTTACGGTATTATAAGGAGTGGGCAGAACAGGGCTCGAACCTGCGACCTCATCTGTGTAAAAGATGCGCTCTA
>CAYVRH010000056.1:0-7365 GCA_964452955.1 uncultured Anaerolineaceae bacterium
TCACCCCTGAGATGATGGAGCAGTACCCCGATGGCCTGACTTTGGATGCGGATGGAAACGTCTGGACGGCAATCTGGGATGGTTGGAAGGTGCTGCAACTCTCACCCACTGGCGAAATCTTACAGGGAATCGAATTGCCCGTTCAACGACCGACCTCTGTTTGTTTCGGTGGTCCTGCCATGAAGACGCTTTTCATCACCTCTGCAAGTATCGATTTGAGTACAGAAGCCCTATCCTTGCAACCTTTGGCCGGAGACCTATTCGCATTTGAAGCCGAGGTCTCAGGCC
Organism: uncultured Anaerolineaceae bacterium; assembly: GCA_964452955.1. Taxonomy (GTDB): domain Bacteria; phylum Chloroflexota; class Anaerolineae; order Anaerolineales; family Anaerolineaceae; genus Mesolinea. Next base: position 289 of record CAYVRH010000056.1, read on the forward strand.
GACCCTGTAATTATTACTTGAAATAACTAAAAACCTATACGCATATTTTTGCTATTAGCAAATATTATGCGCCTAATCATCCTCTTCAATTTCGCCTGACTTTTCGAAACGCATTCTATCGCTGGTATTTAAAATTCTTTTGCGTAAGCGCAGGCTTTGAGGTGTAACCTCAAGCAACTCATCCGGGGCAAGATACTCGATCATTTCATCAAGGCTGAGCAATCTGGGAGGAGTAAGCCGAATTTCAATGTCCTTGTTGGATTGGCGCATGTTGGTCAGATGCTTCTTCTTAGCAACGTTGATTGATAAATCCTGTGGGCGCGGAGTTTCGCCAACAACCATACCTTCATAAATCGGTACTCCAGCACCAATGAACAGCATACCGCGTTCTTCCGCGTTTTTCAGTCCATAAGTGGATGAGACACCTGTTTCCCTGACCACGATGGAGCTGGTTTGGCGGCTTTCAATTGCATCTTCCAGAGGTTGCATACCCACAAAAAAGCTGTTAAGAATCCCTCTACCACGCGTAACCGTAAGAAAGCGGTAGCGGAAACCAAGCAGACCGCGGGTTGGCATGCTATAGGTGAGATGTACGGTATTATCAGGATTTGTGCTCATTGATTGCATTTTTCCGCGTCGCTGACCCAGCATTTCGACTACCGGACCGACATAATCCGGATCTACATCCACATGTACTTCTTCGAATGGCTCAAGCTTTGTTCCATCAGGCCCTGTGATCACGATTGCTTCCGGCCGGGAAACCTGAAATTCGTACCCCTCCCGCCGCATGGTCTCAATCAAGATGCCAAGATGTAATTCACCCCGCCCGGAAACCAGGAAGGTATCCTTGGAGTCGGTATTTTCAACCTTAAGGGCGATATTGGTTCTCAGTTCAGTCTGCAAACGTTCAGCAAGCTTTCTTGAGGAACTCCATTTGCTTTCCTGACCGGCAAATGGCGAAGTATTGATCCCGAAGGTCATCTGAACGGTCGGCCTTTGTACGGTGATGGTAGGCAAGGCAACAGGGTTTTCAACATCAGCAAGCGTCTCGCCAATTTCGATGTCCTTAAGGCCACCAATAGTGACAATATCGCCTGCTTCGACTTCCTGTACGGGAACGGAATCAAGCCCCTGGAAAGCAAAAACGTAACGCGCCTGGATTTTTTCCATCGTTCCATCGTGATGAATTCGCTGCAGGAATTCGCCGGTATGCAGAACTCCGGCATGGATGCGGCCGATGGCAGTTGCGCCAGTATGTTCTTCGTAACCGAGGTTGGTTACCAGCATCTGGAATGGCGCATCGCGGTCAGCAATTGGGCCTGGAATATGTTCCAGGATACTTTCAAAGAGTATCTGCAGGTTGTCACCCAAATTCTGGGTCAGGCCAGCTCGGCCTTCCATGCCGTTGCAATAGACAATTGGAAAGTCCATCAATTTATCGTCTGCCCCAAGCTCAACAAAAAGGTCAAACGTCTCATTGAGGGCCCGATCCGCATCGGCATCTTTACGATCAAGCTTGTTGATAACCACGATGGTTCTCAGGTTTTTGGCAATCGCCTGCTTGAGCACGAAGCGGGTCTGGGGTTTAGGACCTTCTGCGGCATCCACTAACAACAGCACACCATCAACCATGTTCATAATGCGTTCAACTTCGCCGCCAAAATCTGCATGGCCGGGAGTGTCCACGATGTTAATCTTGACCAATTTACCCGTCTTGGGATTTGGAATCGTGATGGCGGTATTTTTTGCCAGGATAGTAATGCCACGTTCACGTTCCAGATCGTTGGAATCCATCACTCGAACGGCCACTTTTTGATTCTCGCGGAATGTTTTGGCTTGCCGAAGCAGTGAATCAATTAATGTTGTCTTACCATGATCAACATGGGCGATAATGGCTAGATTGCGAATATCAGTTCTTTCTGTAAACATTTTTCCTCCAATAAAAAAAGCCCGGTTTCCCGGGCTTTCACTAAGTCTTACAATCCAATTACTCCATGGAAATAAGGCGGTTTCTTCACCGGGTCTTTCTTATACTTGATGGCACTTTTTAGTCGCTCAATCGCTGAGTGTTGTTTGCCTTTATCCTGGGCGTGCACTTCCAAAAGTGGCTGACCCTTGCTGATTTTGTCCCCAATTTTGACAAAGACTTTAATGCCAACTGCCAAGTCGATCTTGTCAGATTTTTGTGCTCGTCCAGCTCCAAGTTCAACGGAGGTTTCTCCTACTTCCTGGGCATTAACCTCAGAAATGTAGCCATCCTGATCAGCAAAAAGGGTTTCGATCAAATCTGCTTTGGGCAGTTTATCGAGGTCATCGACAAAACTTACATCTCCACCTTGAGCGATGACCAATTCACGGAATTTTTCGAAGCCAGAACCGTCTGCAATTGCCTTTTCAGCCATGGACACACCCTCTTCCAGGGTTTTTGCCACGTCGCCAAGAATGAGCATATAGGCGGCCAAGTGTACGCAATGGTAACGGTAGTCTTCAGGACCAATTCCATGAAGCATTTCAACAGCTTCCCGTAACTCCAAGGCATTGCCAACAGCGCATCCAAGGGGTTCGTTCATGGGTGTGAGGACCGCAACTACTTTACGTTTGCTAAGCTTGCCAATAGCTACCATAACTTCGGCAAGTTCCCGGGCGTCTTTGAGGTTCTTCATAAAAGCGCCCTTGCCCACTTTTACATCCAGAACAATCGCGTCAGCGCCAGCAGCGATCTTTTTACTCATTACGGATGATGCAATCAAGGGGATGGATTGAACCGTACCCGTTACATCTCTGAGGGAATACAATTTGCCATCTGCTGGCGCGAGGTCAGCGCTCTGGCCAGTAAGGACGATGCCGTGATCGTGTAATTGCTGTATGAATTCTGCTGGAGAAAGGTCAACCCGGTACCCAGGAATGGATTCGAGTTTATCCAGCGTCCCGCCGCTAAAGCCCAAGCCCCGGCCGGACATCTTTCCTACCGGTAAGCCGCAAGCCGCGACAATCGGCGCGATCGTAATCGAAGTTTTATCTCCGACCCCGCCTGTTGAATGCTTGTCAACCGCGATTTTGACTGCTTTACGCAAATCCAGAGTATCTCCAGAATGTGCCATGGCCAGAGTCAAGGCGGTAATTTCCTTGTGGTTCATGCCATTAAGCAGAACTGCCATTGCCCAGGCAGACATTTGATAATCCGGAATAGCGCCCGAGACGTAATTATTGATCAAGAACTCAATCTCATCAGAAGAGAGAGCCTTTCGATCTCTTTTTTTAGCAATAATGTCAACAGCGCGCATTTCAGATCCTGATGTATTACTTACTTTAAGCTAATGCCAACTTTACGGTGAGGTTCTTCACCGAATGATTCAGAACGCACTTTATCGTTCTTGCGTAATTCCATATGGATAATTCGGCGTTCGTTGGCGGGCATGGGTTCCAGATAGAGCTTGCGGCCGGTGGAGACAACTTGGTCGGCCATCCTGCGGGCAAGTTTTTGCAATTCTGCCACTCTACGGGCACGATAATTCTGCACATCCAACTGAATTTGCACCCAGCTGCCAAGTTTCTTGCTGGCTATCAAACTTGCAATGTATTGAATGGCGTTCAGGGTTTCGGAGCGGCGTCCAATTAAGAAACTAAGGTCATCACCCTCGATGTTAATGGCGACAACCGGTTTTTCCTCACCTTCTGGGAGGATAATTTTTGCAGATACTGATGCTTGTACACCCATCTGATCCAACAAGTCCTCAATGGTCTGACGAGCGAGACCTTCAGTTTGGGGATCAGGCTCCTGGATATCCGTGTAGTCTTCAGGTTCTGAGATTTCTGTTTTGGATGGCTTTGGAGTTTCATTTCGCTGAATACCTGTAACACCATCCTGGTTGGCAACAAGGTCGAACACGGACAAAGAAGGTTTTATGCTTACCTGCGCTTTGCGTGAACCAAGGCCAAAAAGGCCTTTATTTCCTTCGTCAAGAATCTCAATATCCACTTGTGTTCGTTCCAAACCCATGCTTTCGAGGCCTTTTTCAATAGCTTCTTCTATTGAGTTAGCTGAGAATATGACTGCTTTTTCTTCTGTCATCTTAAGTCACTTTCGTCTGGTTAGTGCTTGCGTGGAGGTCGCTTTTGTTTGGCACTGGCCCGCGCTGAAGGTTTTGTTGCTTTTACCACAGGTTCCTGGGCTGCAACTTCAACAGAGCTAACCTCATCTTCATCGTCCTCGCCATTAAGTTCTTTGCCGGTCGTGGTTTCGATAATCCGTGGCTTCAAAGGGGCAGTAGGCGCTTTGCTCCAGGGCAACATGGCTGAAAGGGGTGTCTTATTCATGGTCGCGTATTGAACGACACTGAAGATGTTTGAGACCAACAAGTAGAGACCAAGCCCAGCAGACCAACTATAGGCGATATAGCCCATCAGTAACGGCATATAAACATTCATACTCTTGGTCATCATAGCCGCCTGGCCGCCGGAATCGCCACCAGCTGTGGGGGGAGTCATAACTTTGGTCATCAAGAATTGAGAAATTACAACCAAAACCGCGAGAACTGGAATGCCAAAGCCAAAGACCATCAAACGTTCAGGCTGACCCAGGTCCATCCAGAGGAAGTGGTGTTGGATAGGTAAAATCTTATCGACATTTAGGAATGGATAAATAATGTTCTTGAGCTGCATCAGTTCGAGTGGGCTCGAGGCCATGGCTTTCATGATGCTCTGGTAGAGACCAATAATGATTGGGAACTGAAGCAAAGTGGGCAGACATGACCCGAACGGGCTGATGCCTCTCTCCTTGTAAACTCGCATCTGCTCCTGAGCTTGCATTTCCTTATTGTCTTTGTACTTCTCCATGATCTTTTTATACTTGGGATCATTTTGAAGGTCCTGCATTGCCTTGGACGATTTAATTTGCTGCGCATTCAGCGGCCAAGTAAGCAATTTGATCAGGAGAGTGAAGAGGATGATCGCCAGGCCAAAATTTTGGACCACCATCGTGATGGCCAGAAGGATATTTGTAAAGGGGTTAACAATCAGGGTATTCCACATAGAGCTTGCTCCTACTTCTTCTCAGGTGGGAAGGACCAGAGCAGGTTTCCCGTTAGGTCATATCCCCATACCATTAAGGTGGTGTGGTTATTGGCCAGACCGGCGATGACAATCGTTTTACCGGAAAGCACTGGGGTTGTGTTGACTTGGATCTCAGCATCCCCAGGTCCCTTGACAGTCTGGGTCCAAGAGGCTTTGTTATCGCCATTTTTGACGAAACGCACTGTGCCTTCTGAAGTAACCGTAATAAAGCCATCGGCCAGTGGAAGCGCACCTGCCAACATGCTGCCGGCAGAATCCACTTTGTTCACCAAGTCGCCATTTTGGTTGAAAAGGTAAACAACACCTTTGTCGTCTGTAACCACGATCTGGTCTCCACTTTTTACCGGAGAAGCCCAAATGGCTGACATTGAACCATTATCATTGAAGGTCTTGGTAACCTTTCCCGTTTCAAGGTCGATCCAAACAATCTCATTGCCAATATCACCAACCATAAGCGAATTGGCTTCTTCAAGGTAATAAGGTGCTGAAACCACAGAACCCTTGGTTTGGGCGGTCCACAACACATTTCCCGTTTCTTTTTCGAGCGCTACTACTTTGTGGTCCTGGCTGGAAATGATCAATTTTGATTCAACAACCAAAGGTGCGGCTAAAAACCCATACTTGTCAGAGTAGGTCCACTTAAGGCTATGGTCTGACGCATTCAGGGCATAGACGTTGCGGTCAAAGTTAGCGATGTAATACACATCACCATCCTTTATCGCCTGAGATTGATACCATCCCTTTGCGCCCCCAAAACGCCAAGCTTCGGTACCATCGCTCTCGTTCAGCCCATGTAGGATGTTGGCAAAATCGCCAACGATAAGCTCGTCACCATCTATCAATGGCGCTGCATGGAAGATAACGCTGGCATTCCCTTTTTCAGGAAATCTCCAAAGGGCGTCTTTGACAGACTCTTCCTTCTCAGTGTCAATTTTCACAACCGATTGACCAAAGCTTACGTAAGCAGCTGTGTCAGATGCGGCCAGGCCTGGAACACTCGTAACCCGAGGTCCAGTGGCACAAGCTCCCAACACAAAGGCTGCGATGATAATCACAGCAATCAAAAGAATCGTTCTAGGTTTCATTTATCTCCAATTATGGAACAGGATCGTATCCGCCCTTGCTCCAAGGATTACAGCGGACAATCCGTTTTATGGCCATCCAAGAGCCTTTTAGCGCACCGTATTTGTAGACTGCCTGATATCCGTAATGAGAACATGTTGGATAATAACAGCAAGAGTTCGGTTTGAGTGAAGGCGAAATGGTTTTCTGGTAAGCAATGATCAATAAGAGTATAAGAATGCGTGGAAGGTTCTTAAGGTTGAATTTTAGATCCTTCAAAGCCGGGTCGGAAGAGGACGCTTTAGGCTTTGTTGTATCCACATCATTCATTTCTTAATAACCTTGCAGACCGGTTTAGAGCATCAAAACTGGTGATTACCTGGGCATGGCGGGCTTGCAGTAAAGTTTTACGGGCTATATATAAAACGTCAAAACCCGGCAGATAATTGCTCAGGTTTTGGTTAATACAGGCCCGGATGATGCGCTTACAGCGGTTACGATTTACTGCAATTCCTACGCTTTTAGAGGCAATCACGGCAAACCTTGTACACTCTAAATCATTAGGCTTACTAATAATGATCATCAACTTATCCGCTATTGACTGGCCAAGGTCTCGTGTTTCCTTGATCGTGATCGAACTCTTGAGCCAAGGGGTTTCTTTTTTCAAGATTTGGCCAGTATATCGGATTGTGTTTACCAGCTTACGCGCTTGACGTGATTGTTGGCCTTGGGGGTTAACTGGTAACGGCCACGAAGGCGGCGGCGCTTCAATACTTCACGACCTTCACGCGTAGACATACGGGAACGGAAGCCGTGAACACGGATGCGGCGGCGAACTTTTGGTTGGTAGGTACGTTTTGTCATGACAAAAAAATCCTTTCTTATCACTCCCATCATGCAGGGAGACTATTAAGCTAAATTAACCTTGTAATTTTACCAAAG
>CAYVRH010000057.1:0-7345 GCA_964452955.1 uncultured Anaerolineaceae bacterium
CTGGCCCCACTTTTTGACCCTGCACACATCCTGGTTGTGGCTGGACCGACGCACATTCCGGTGCTGGCTTCCCAGGTACCAGAAATTCCCAATGAAAATTTCATCATCGAACCCCATGGGCGCGGTACCGCCCCTGCCATAGGTTTGGCAGCGATCCATCTGGCTGAACGCGACCCCGATGCTGCTATGGCTGTGCTGACGGCTGACCATCACATTGGCGATACAGAAGAATTTCGGCATGTTATTGCAGCAGCGCTGAATCTTGCCCGCGATGAAGACTGCCTGGTAACCCTCGGGATTACACCCAGTAGTGCCTCCACGCAGTTTGGATATATCCAGCAGGGCAAAAGCCTCGGCAAATTCGGGGGATTTGAGGCCTTTCGGGTCAATCGTTTTGTCGAGAAACCGCCGCTTGAAACAGCCCAAAAAATGCTGGAGGAAGGCGGCTTTGCCTGGAACTCCGGCATGTTCATGTGGCAAGTGAAAACCATCCTGCAACAGTTTGAAGAGTTAATGCCGGACCTTTACGAGCAGTTAATGCGCATAGCTGATGCTTTAAGCCTTGCATATGACGCTCATCGGGCAGAGGGCACCGTGCGGCTGAACGAAGCCGAGTTGGACGCTGACAAACACCTCCGGGAAACCGTGGAAGGGGTTTGGGGGAAAGTGGCCAAGCAAACCATCGATTACGGCATCATGGAAAAGGCCCAGAACGTGGGGGTTATTCCGGTGCAGATGGAGTGGGTGGATATCGGCAATTGGGACAATCTGATGGGCTTGTTGCCCTTGGATGAGAACGGCAATGCAGTGCGTGGCGATGTTATTTTGTTGAATTCGCAAGGTTCCCTAGTGATGGGCGGCAAGAAATTGGTAGCTGGCGCTGGGCTGGAGGATCTGATTGTGGTGGATACCCCAGACGCGATTTTGGTTTGCCGACGCGACCAGGTGGGCGAGGTAAAGAAAATTGTGGAAGCCCTCAAGGCCGCCGGGAGAAATGATTTGATTTAGAAATGTCGGGTGGGGCGGACCTGGCGGTCCAGCCCGCACCCCTACAGCAGATTATGAAATACTTGCCTGTCTGTCATCCTGAGGTACAGCCGAAGGATCTTCTAGATGAGATTTGAAACTGGCAGATCCTTCGCCAATGAAGCTCAGGATGACGCGCCAATAGCTCCGAATGACAAGCCAATAGCTCTGGATGACAAAAATGAGGGAGAGAACGCCAAAAAGACGATCCCTAGCCTAGGAAAAGAACGGGTGGGGCGGACCTGGCGGTCCAACCCGCACCCCTACAGCAGAAAAACGGCGTGCCTGCAAGACACGCCGTTGAAAATCACAAAACTAAACCCTAAATAAAGAAATGCGAATTGGATTCGGTAGCGGCTTCAGCCATGGTGGCCACACCCGCAATCTCGACCCCATCCAGCAGTTCTTCCTTGCGGATGCCCATCAGGTCCATGCTCATCTGGCAGGCCAGCAGGCGCACACCGTTCTTTTGGGCAGTGGCGATCATTTCCGGCAGGGAATCAACATTCTTCTCTTTCATGATGCCTTTGATCATCTGAGTGCCCGCACCAAGCATGCTCATCTGGGAAAGCGAGAGCTTATCAGCGCCTTGGGGCATCATCATGCCAAACATCTTTTCAATTACATTTTTATCAACCTTAGGGGCGACATCCTTACGCAGAATATTGAGGCCCCAGAAGGTGAAGAAAAGCGTGGCTTTCTGGCCCATAGAAGCAAAGCCATTAGCGATGATGAAAGCGGCGATGGCCTTATCCAGGTCACCTGAGAAGACAATCATGGTCATATCTTTCTTTTCCTTCGCTGCCGCGGTCGTGCTCTCGGGAAAAGCTACAGCTTGCTGACCCTGGCCTTTTTGTACGCGGGCAACAATCTGTCCTTCGTGGGTGTCCACGGAAAGCAGAGTGTTACCGGTGCTGCGTGCCCAGGCGCCTACATCGCTGGCAAAACCGAAATCCGTGGCTGTAACGGTCACGACATCGCCATCCTGCATATTCTGCACCTGGTTATACAGCCGCAACACGGGGCCGGGACATTGTAGGCCGCAAGCATCCACGTGGTACTCTTTAGCCAGAGACGACAGTATGTCGGTAGTCATAGTGGAAGCCTGGGTCGAGGAGGAGGTCATGGCAGACATGGTTTTCCTTTCACATTCGTCGGTTTGGCAGAAGTTTTCAACAGCTGAAGCATAGGTTTTATAACCACCTGAAAGGTTGTAGGCTTCAATGCCGTTCTGTTGTAAAATCCGGGTGGCAAAATAGGAGCGTTGACCGGACTGGCAGTTGATGAGCACCTTTTTATCGTGGGGCAGCTCATCAATGCGGTCCCGTAATTCATGCAGCGGAATGTTAACCGAGCCTGGGATGGCGCCGATGGCCAATTCTTCAGGATGGCGCACGTCCAGCAATAACCACTCATCCGGGTTGATATCTTTAACGTCATTCCACTGCTTAACGGGCATTTCGCCGCGCAGCTGGTTGGCAGCGGCATAGCCGGCGTTGTTTACCGGGTCGCGCGGGGCGCCGTAGGCTGGGGCATAAGCCAATTCCAGCTCTTCCAGATCGTAGACCGTCAAATGCCCACGAATAGCGGTGGCCAGCACATCAATGCGTTTTTCCACACCACTGGTGCCGATGGCCTGGGCGCCATAGATCTGGCCTTCTGGTCCATAGAGCAGCTTAAGGCTGATGGGGGCGGCACCTGGGTAATAAGCCACATGGTTATTTGTGTGCACGGTAACTGAATGGAAAGGCAGCTTGGCGGCTTCAAGCTGTTTGCTGTTCAAACCTGTTGATGCAGCAGTAAGGTCGAAAACCTTGACCGCTGATGTACCGATTACGCCGTTAAAAATGGCTTTTTTGCCAGCAATATGATTAGCAGCCACACGGGCTTGGCGGCTGGCCGGCCCGGCAAGCGCCAGGGCGGTTGGCTGTTTAGTCTGAAAATTGAGCACCTGGGCAGCATCACCGACCGCGTAAATATCGGGGTCGGAGGTTTGCATCTGGGGATTGGTAACGATATGACCCCTTGGGCCAAGCTCCAGGCCAGCAGTTTTAGCAAGCGCGTTTTCGGGGCGGACGCCAATTGCCAGGATCACCAGGTCCGCTGGAAGCACAGCGCCAGAACTGAGATCCACTTCAAGGCCTTCTGCTGATCGGCGCACTCCCTTAAGACCATCCCCAAGATTCAATTGCACCTGGTGCAGACCAAGGTGCTGGTGGATAATCTGAGCCATTTCAAAATCAAAAGGTGCCATCACCTGGGGCAGCATTTCCACCACAGCGACCTGCAGGCCTTTTTCAACCAGATTTTCAGCCACTTCCAGGCCGATAAACCCACCACCTACCACAACGGCTTTGCGGGGATCGCGGGTTTTCATCCAATCCATAATGGCATCCATCTCTGGGATGTTGTGCAGCACGAAGACCCCGGGGGAATCCAAACCAGGCAAAGGAGGAACAATAGGGCTGGCACCCGTGGCCAGTATCAATTTATCGTAATTTTCGGCGTAGGTCTCATCAGTTTTGAGGTTATGCACCATGATCGTTTTTTGTTCCCGATCAATGGCAGTGACCTCAGAAAATGGACGGGCTTCAATGTTCAGCATTTCGCGCAAACTTTCGGGCGTGCTGACCAGCAGTTGATCACGCTCTGGGATGCTGCCGCCAATATGATAAGGCAAACCGCAATTCGCGAACGAGACATATGGACCGCGTTCGAACATGATGATTTCTGCATTTTCATCCATGCGTCGTAAGCGCGCAGCCGCGCTGGCACCGCCAGCAACCCCACCGACTATTAATACTTTCATTGATGAGCCTCCAAATTTGTTTTTTCATTGAGGTCTGCCGCCAGTTGATTTTCATCCTGGAGTTGCTCCCGCAGGATCTCTCTCAACGTGTCCAGCACCTCAAGTAACCTTTTTGATTTTAACGAGTAAATAATCGCTGTCCCCCGCCGCTGGGTGAGCACCAAATGACGATTGCGCAACACGGATAGATGGCGCGAAATGGTTGATTGTGGCAAAGCCAGTGCTTCCACCAGTTCGCTGACATTGCAGGGTTTATCAGCCAGTGCATAGAGCAAACGCATACGAGTTGGTTCGCCTAGGGCAGGGCAGACGCGCTCATGCAAAAGTTTCAGTTCTTGGGTTAGTTCTGTTGACGGCATAATGATCCTTTTATTCGGATAAGCGGATAAAACTTGCCAATTCTATACCCACTTTGCTTGAACCGCAAGGGATATGGACAATTAATGGTTTATCGCTGGGCTAAAGGAAGATAGATGGAGTATGGGTAATCAGTAGGGTCGACTATTTGAGGATTAACCTGGCTGACCATGACACCCATGGACGGAGAACTGATGATGGAAGCCATCCCCGTCCGGCCACTCAAGCCAAAAACCATCAAGATATTGCTGGGTTCACCATTAGCAAACGCGCTGCTAAGCGGTGTACCAATGCCAAAGCGAGTGTTGATGGAAGTAGCACTGAACGCGTCCCCGGGGTCGCCATAATTCGTGGAAGTCAACAAGTGGTCCGCTCCGTCTGCCTGGATGAGCTTGACCCGCAAGTTCTGCGGGTTATTATTGCTGATGGCGGCTTCGTTGATATGCCAGACTAGCGCGCCATCACCTGGCAGACTGGCATCGTAGCCAATTCGCGCGCGATTCTCAGCCATGAAAAAATCTCCAACCTGCGGGTTGGGGTCAGGATCTACTGGCAATATCAAGGCAAAAGGATTATTGGTTGAAACAGAGAGATCGATAGGCGTATTTTGATATTCAAGTGCAGGCAGCAATTGGGAAGGGTTGTTGGGATCAATCCAACCTAAGGTCTTCCGAAGGTAAGCATTGGGAAGGGGCGGTGTTTGCCCCAGAAAACTATCACCGGGGGCTGTATTCCAACCACCGAAGGACATGATGTCCCAGGTACCCAAACCCGCGCTGCCGGTGCCGTAAAGGTCCGGCCAGCCAAGGTCATGCCCCAGCTCGTGTACCATGACCCCGATTGTAGAAGCATGGTCGCCCATCATCTCGCCAAACATGGTGTAAGAACCCTTCATCTGGTAGGAACCCAAAGTGGTTCCATCAGCGACGACAGGTGTGCTGATGCTCCATTTGTGCCCCCAAACACAGGGCTTGGCGGCCCCGCCATCGTAAGAGGCCTCGTAACCGGCAATTATAAACACAATGTGAAGTTCTGAAGCTGATAAGGCTTTATTAGCATCCTTATCAAAAGAAGCAAAATTGACAAAGGGATCAGCAGCTTTTAATGCCAGAGACGCGATGGTGAGAGTCGCGTCCCAATTCAGGTTACTTGGGCTTGGGTGGGTCTTACCAAGGTTCACCCAACCAACGATGCCATCGTTTTGGGTTCCAGAACTCTCTACTGCAGGGGCCAGGGAAAGACGGCCGTAGGATGCCTGGGTATAATAATCTCGAACGCTTTTACTGGAACCAAAGAATTTACTCTGGAAATCCGCTGGGGTGGTGCGGTGCGGCATGTCGTCATAATACCCCAGGATCACCAGCGCTGGCTGAGTGCTTGTAGGTGTTGTGGCACTTGGCTCGGTGATCGGGCTAAGGATATCAAAACCAGGCTGCAGGATCGGTGCTCCTCCGGCTTCACCAGGGATTTCCATGGATTGAAGGATCTTATTTTTGTTTTTTCGGTCGAATTGTAGTTCAACAACAGGGTGGGTATCCAAACCCACTCTTAAATATCCCTGGCTGCAGATCGAAGGATTGTTTTTACTCTCGGCAGGCACCATGTAGGTCCACCAACCATTCGGCTGGCGCTCGATGCTGTAACCTTCCAAAGTCTCAAAACCGCTGAAGCGTTCGTCCCCCCAAATCTGAGCTCCAAATTGACTGCCATCCGGTTGGGTGATGATTTTTTGCCCGGGTGCTGAGGGCATGGCAAAAACATCCTGCGTGCTGAAAGCCAAGGCCAGGCAGACACAAAGCAACATTAAGGCACGCGAAATTTGCGCTTTTTTCAATTTTAATAATTCCTTTTAATGTGGCTTAAATTGGAGCACCCGAGAGGATTTCCCGACATATTCTACGAGACCAATGTGAAACTACCGCGATGAAATCGTGTAGCTATTCGACAAGTATGATGAACTTGTCAAATTGCTGAGAAAGCGGACGAACGATCGTCTTCACAGGAATCGCACAAAATATATTCAATATCTTTCGAGTGGACTATGCGATTTGCTTGGGTGCATATACTCCATATATCAGGCCTTACCCCCCATATCTGGGGATAGGTGCTTTGGCATCTGCGGAATTTTTTTTGCCAATACATTAAGCGAAACTCAACGAGTCTGCATATTTTGTTGTGGTAACTGGAATAATTAGCTCAAACCGGTCTTGTTAAGCAACTGCAAGGGAGAAATCTCATGAGGATTGTTGACGCAGCTGATGTTAAATCACATGTCAGCGAACTTGTGTGCATTAAAAATGAAGGGAACTTGATCAGAAATACACAAAAAACTTCCATTTGCAGCAACATTGCCCGCGTGTACAAATGACCCAGCAAGCCGAATCTGGCGATTTGCTAAAAAAAACCAGGACCCAACCTGATCATTCTGTGCGTGTTGAATAATAACGGCTACAAAAACTAGCGTTGCGCGAGTGGTAAGTAGATGGATTACTGATAATCTGCCGGGTTGAAAGGCTGGCTGATTCCCCGGCTGACCATCACAGCCATTGGCTGAACGCTGGCAACGAAATCCGAGGAAGGTACGGTGCTCAAATCAAAGGTCAGCAGGATGTTACTAGGTTCTCCGCTCACATAAGCGCTACAGAGCGGCGTACCTACACCAAAGCGGGTGTTTATGGAAGCGGCACTGAAGGCGTCACCGGGGTCTCCAAAATTCTGAGCCTGTAGGAGGTGGTCAGCTCCATCTGCCTGGATCAGTTTGACCCGTAACTTCTGAGGGTCTTTGTTACTTGGGGATGTCTCATCGATATGCCAGATCAGCGCGCCAGCGCCAGGTAAACTTTCCGGATAATTTTCCGAATGAAGGTGGTCAATCGCCTTCATTATTTTCGTACATGTAAAGGCGTTGATTCTTATTTCAGGATGTATTTTTGCACGGATTGCATTTCGCCGACGCGCCAGGCTTCAACCCCCAGGCGCGCGGCTTGCTGCTTGAAGGCAGCCGCGTTTTCTGCTGGTACGGCAATCAGCAGTCCCCCTGAAGTTTGCGGATCGTAAAGCAGCATCTGGTCTATTTCACTTAACTGGGCGGAAGCTTTTATATTTTTACTGAAAAACTCGCGGTTGTTATACGCACCGCCTGCAAAAGCCCAC
>CAYVRH010000058.1:0-4851 GCA_964452955.1 uncultured Anaerolineaceae bacterium
ATCCCAGATTTTGACTGAAGCGTGCAGGATTAATACCAAAAGTCCGTGGCATACTATCCAATGCGCAGATGCGGTTTTCTGCCAGGTATTCATTCCAGAAAAGCGTATTCGGTAGGTCGGGTACCCGATTCTCAAGAAACTGCATCAATCCTGCCAATCTTACAGGGTTGAATTCAGCAAAATTACGCTGCTTATGAATAGCCCCGGAAATTTGTCTGAGCAGATCCACAAAGCTGAGGTGTTCAGGCCCACCCACCTGGACAGTCGTGTTTTCTGTGGATTTCATGTTCAATGCCCACTGCAAACTGGTAACCAGGTCTTCCACCCATAATGGTTGCAGCAACACTTTCCCATCCCCTGGAATTGGCGTGACAAAAGGAATTGTGCGGATGAGTTTTGCCAGGCTGTGCGTAAAATTATCGCCTTCACCGTACACCATGCTGACACGGATGATCGTGTAATTCAGACCAGAATTTTTGATGATACTCTCCGCGATACCCTTGGCCTTCATAAGCGAATATGCTGAAGCCCTATCCGCGCCCAGATGACTGAGGTAGAAGAACCTTTTTACCCCCGCGTTCACTGCAGCCTCAGTCAAATTGCGAATGCCATCGACCTCCAATGACTGGAAATCTGCCATATAGCCGCTGCGCTCCACGCCAGCCAGGTGATAGATTACATCCACATCCTGAAGAGAAGCCCGTACCCCCCTGGCATCGCTTAGCGAACTAAGAGCAACATTGACCCCCAACCCTCTCGGGAAGAGGTCCTGACGGGAGCTTGGTTGAAGTAAAAGCTTAAACGGCTGGCCGGCTTGGTGGAGGTGCTTTACAAGTTCTCCGCCAATAAATCCTGTGCCGCCAGTAACCAAAATCATGGGGCAAATTATAGCATCTGCCCATCGATTGGCATATTAGTTGCACTTAATTAGTAGACCATTAAAGGAAGAAGCGATGAATACAAGACTTGGATTTCACTACTTCGAAGATCAGGACCATTATCAGGCGAAAGACCTTGACCTCTGGCTGCAAGAATTAATTTCACTCAACGCTAATTGGCTGGTGCTCAAAGCTTCAACAAACCAGGCAATTCCTGAAGAGTTCATCACAAAATTGGTTGATTCGGGCATTCAACCCATCATCCACTTTGACTTTCCAGTCAATTCCGAGGTCCGCCCCGAAGAGTTGCGCGTTTTGCTAACAGCTTATGCCAAGTGGGGGGTCAAGTACGTAATTTTCTTCAACCGTCCCAATACCAAGGCTGCCTGGATAGGAGAGACTTGGGCTCAGGGCGACATTATTTCCCGCTTCCTTAACCGCTATCTCTCATTCACCCGCCTGGCAGAGCAATTTGAACTGACCCCCATCTTCCCCCCACTCGCCCCCGGCGGAGAGTATTGGGATATTTCGTTCCTGAAATCCTTGCTCAATCTCGTCAAACAGCGTCACGTCCGTGATTTTGATGATCAGCTTGTATTAGCGGTCAGTGCTCAATCATTTGGCCACTCACTCACCTATGGTCATGGCGGACCTAGTAAATGGAAGATGACCTTGCCCTATAGCAAACCTGAACTAGGGGAGGAAGATCATATCGGTTTCAATACCTGGTCCTGGTATTCCAGCCTGGTAAACCAAATTTTGGGAATCCAACCCAAGATGGTGCTCTTCTGGATGGGTACGTCCAACGTCAGCAAGGAAGAGCTGGATCCGCGCCTGAGCTTTGAAACGCTAACAAAAATCATGGAAGATGAACGATCTGAGTCCTTGCCAGTCCTCAGCGAAAACGTGTTGGCCTGTATGTGCGCCCAACTAGGAGCAAAAACGGATGACGTTATGGGCAAAACTGCCTGGTTCGATACCCAGGGCAGACCCAACGACCCTACCATTGCCACCTACCAAAAGCAGCTTCAGAAAACGCAAAAGCAGACTCTTGAAACTCCCCTGGCTGAAAAACTTGCGGACTGGCTTTATGCCATCGACCACTATCTACTGCTCCCATCTTTTGAGTGGGGAATACCTGAAAATTTATTTGATCAAATCCGACCTTTTGTTCGTACCCATCGCCCGACTATGGGCTTTTCTATTACAGAAGCCAGCAACGCCCGCAAAGTAACCATCTGGAATGAAGACTCCGCCTTCTCAGAAGAAGACGTGCAGTTCCTCAGGTCCTCGGGCTGTATCGTTGATGAATTAGTCCTCAACACCCTGCGCATGTCAGTAGAGCAAGATTTCTAAAGGAGCCAAAATGAATCCAACCAACCCTTATGTTATGAAAACCCCCATCGCAACCCCCAACCCGAAGATTGTGGTTATTGGCCTGGGAGGTGGAGGTTCCAATGCCATCAATCGTATGATTGAGAGCGGAATGCAGGGTGTCACTTTCATAGCGGCGAATACAGATGCTCAGGCATTGGCGGCTAATAAAGCACCCAATAAAATCCAGCTTGGTCCCCAGGCCACCCGAGGCCTGGGCGCAGGCGGACAACCTGAAACCGGACGTATCGCTGCTGATGAAAGCCGCGCTGATTTAGCCCATCTCCTGCAGGGTGCTGAGATGGTTTTCCTGACTGCTGGCATGGGGGGTGGTACTGGTACAGGCTCTATCCCGATCGCCGCCCAGATCGCCAAGGAATCCGGTGCTCTGACGATAGCCATCGTCACCAAGCCATTCTCCTTCGAACTTGGTAAACGTCAGCGCAACACCGAAGAAGGCCTGGCAAAACTGCGCAAATACTGCGATACACTCATTGTTATCCCCAACGACAAGCTTATCGAAGTTGCTCCGCGTGACTTGCCCCTCACTATGGCCTTCACGCTTGCAGACGATGTCTTGCGGCAAGGCGTGCAAGGCATCTCCGAACTAATCACTGAAACCGGCCTCATCAATGTTGATTTCTCACACATCAAGAACATTATGTCCAAGGGCGGTGGCGCGTTGATGGCCATCGGCACTGGAACAGGTCCCAACAAGGTCCAACAAGCCATCGAAAAGGCCTTGCATCACCCACTGCTGGATGACGTGGACCTCTACTCGGCGAAGGGCATGATTGCCAACTTCACCGGTTCTTACAATATGTCATTCAAGGAAGTCACCGATGCGCTCAAAGCGCTGCACGATGCCACTGGCGGTCACGCAGAAATCATCCCCGGCATCATCACGGATCCACGCATGGAAGACCGCGTGCAACTCATCCTCATCGTCACTGGGATAGGCGACTCAGCAGATAACCTACAGACTGTGGATACGCAGTATGCCTTGCATGAAGATGCCTCCCGCGCCAGCGACCTGTTGCAAACAGGTTCAGCCCCAGCACATAAGTCAGCCCAGGCAACTGGTCCAGTGGAGCAAACTTACGAATCTGAAAGACCCGATTACGCGCATCAGCAGGATCAGGATGAGTATCTCTCCATCCCAGCTTTCCTGAGGCGCAAAAAGAAATAGGAGTGTCATGGATAACGACACCTTGGCTAAAGTTTGCAAAACCGTTTACAGTCGCAACCCCAACTTTTCTGGTGTGCGCCCAAAGGTAAGCAAAGACATTTACGGGAATACTTTGATGATTTTCACCACAAAGGGTGCGCTGCCTGGTGGCAAGTCGCTTGATCAGACCGTAAGAGTACTGGTGGATCGCGACGGTAAAATCAGCAAAATTTCATCCTCGAGGTAATCTTGGAAGAAGCTGCCGTCTCCCAATCCATTCGCAACTGGAAGTTGCTCTCCGATCTAAAAGAGACTGCGTCAAGTATTCGTATCCAAGGAGAAGAAGCCGGCCGTGATTTTTCCATATTTTCAAGGCAGAACCTTTATGCGAAAGGCCAGGGCTTGCCTGCCTACGAACGCTTAATCAATCGTATCAGTTTCAACAAAGCAATCAAACCGTTGCGGCTTCAATCCCGCTTTGTTTCGCTCATCAGATTGGGTTATACCCAAAAATTTGAAGCATTCCATAAACCTAAGAATCGGGTTAGGACGTTCAGATTGTTATGCCTGATCCTCTTTTGCATTCTATCAGTTCTCCTCATTGTCCTCTTGTAACGCAGAACAAGACCACACAAGAATCCACCTCCCACCACTTGGTGGGAGGTTTTGTGTTGGAAATATCCCCGGCATGGAATAAAGACTTGGCGAAACCCAGTGTGGCAATTTTTCAATTTTGCTTACACGCACTCATTTCATGTATAATTCCCCCAGATTTACACTAATAGAGGAACTTATGCCATCAACCCCTGTCCAGAGCTTCGCCGAGAACTGGCAAGACATTACGATTACCCAAACTGATATCCAAAACCTTAGCAACACCCTCTTCGAACGCGAAGAGCCGATGGACATTGACGCTCTCGCCAAAGTGTTTGTGGCTACGCGCATTAAGCTCCATGAAGCGGCAATCGCTGCCAAAATCAAATCGCTTGGAAAGGTTTACTTGCCGAAAGAAAGCTACTCAGTCGACGAAAACCTGGTTTTTCCGGCGTTGAATTGGCAAAGCGGTAAGGTCGCTTCGGTCAGGCCTGGGCTCAACCCCTCATTAGGTAGCTTTGAGGTTCTCACAGTTCACATGGAAGATGGCAGTAAAAAACAATTCGCGGCCAAACTTCCCAGCCATAATCTGAATGACGCCAGCGAGACACAGCCAGGTTCCTCTGCCGAATCGGTGGACGACATCCTCAAGACAAACGGACGTGAAATTAAGGCCTCAATCCTGGGGGCATTGAAAAATCAAATGGAGTTGGTTCGCATCGGCGCGGCTTGGTTCCCCAAATCATTACTGGTCGATATCCACAAAGGTCACCTCAATCTGGTTGAAGCCCTGCTTGACTCACAAGCTGGTGGACCGCTCGGCACTGCCGAGTTAAT
>CAYVRH010000058.1:4861-7329 GCA_964452955.1 uncultured Anaerolineaceae bacterium
ATCAAAGAGATGGAACTTAAATCAACAGATAACCCCAAATTGATTGAGTTCTCGCTCAATTACGCCTTACAGGAAGATTCGCGTTTTGATGAAGTTGGCACCAGCGGTCAGTATTCCTGGTTCCTGCGTAAGCTTGAACCCAAGTATGTGCTCGAAAAACCAATCACCTTACAGAACAACGCCCCTTGTCAGATCTTCTCGGATCTGCCTGAAGAAACCCGAAAGCTCTTCACCGAACTCAATGATGAACTGAGTTACAGTCGAAAAGACCTCGATTTGGCAATTGAAAAAGAGTCGGCTTCATTAGTCCTGAGCTACCCGCACTGGCGGGCTGGCTCCCTGCCAATTACTCCAGCGGTCATGGGGGTTTTTCCGAGCGCGCTTGAGACTGAACACGTCAAAGTTGAATTTGTTGACGATCAAAGCCAGAAGATTTCCGCTTGGGTGGTCATCCCGGATCGTTACGTCATCGGTTTACGGGAATGGTTTGAAGCTCAGGACCTTATCCCGGGCAGCATTGTCGAGGTCAGCAAGACTGACCGGCCTGGTGTTATCCGCGTTCGCGCGGAGAAAAAACGCACCAATAAGGAATGGATTAAGACCCTCCTGATCGGTTCTGACAATGGAATCGTTTTGACCTTACAGCGTCAACCTATCAGCGCTGGTTTTTCTGATCGCATGGCCATCAAAATTTTGGATCCGGAAAGCTTGGATCTCATCTGGAAAGAACGCCAATCCAAGAAAATTCCGCTGGAAAAAGACATACTACGTATGGCCAATGAACTGGCCAAACTGAACAATCAATCGCATGTTCATTTCACAGACCTCTACGCCGCTGTTAATCTCGTTCGCAGAGTCTCCCCGCAGGAGCTTTTACACGCTTTGGAAACACACGAGAGCATTAAATACATTGGCGACAACTACTATCATTTAGCGGAGTAAGAAAGGATGACTCATGGCCCTTCCCAGCCTGCTTAAACCCTCATTAAAAACCAAATTCCAGGTCGATTTTGATTGGTGGAAATCTCAAGATCGCAATTGGCGTCAAAGCCTTTTGGCTTTTCTTTGTGAAGAACATCAACAGCTCTTTGCTGCGTATGAGAATGAAGCTAATATTGATCTTGTTGATCCAAAAACCGCGGAAGTAACCCAGGGTGATGCCATTCTGAACGCATTAGTGGATCATTGTGCGCATCAAGAAGGTTTCATCGCGCCGAATGCCCCTTTGGTTGATTCCATTTTCAAGGTATTTCTTGTGAACCAAAACAAGGCCATGAATGCTGAAGAGCTTTCGGCCTTGCTTGGTAAACCTGCCCAGACTATTCTGAGCACGATTGGTACCGGCCGGGTTTATAAAGGAATTCGACCCAAGCTATTCTAGACGCTGGGGTATAATCGCAATCCATGCCTTCGTAGCTCAATGGACAGAGCACTAGCCTTCTAAGCTATTGGTTGCGCGTTCGAGTCGCGCCGAAGGCACCTCAGATTAGTTTTTCTTCGTTGGTATCCCCATATTTTCACTTTTCGGGGATCATCACCGAAAGATCGCAGACAAACTAACCAACAGATTCGGCTCGATTTGCGTAAACAATAGCCATCCAACCACAAATATGTTCATGCAGCAGAGGCTATATTTTCTATCGTACCGTATGTAAAACTATGTAAAATTAATTTTGGAGTATATGATCCAGAAAGCGAGTAGTTATGAACCTTTTTAAGCGTTGGTTAGTCATTATGGCAGCGCTCTTCGTTGCCGCACTTGTCGTTCCAGGTATCCACGTTGCCCCAAATAGTTGGGTCAGTTATGCGGTTATGGCTGCCATCCTGGCGCTACTGAACGCTATCTTGCTTCCAATTCTCAAGGGCCTTTCTTGCGGTTTAATTGTGCTCACGTTGGGTTTATTCAGTCTTGTGCTCAACGCCGCAGTATTCCTGCTGGCATCAAACCTATCCAAAAACTTATTTGACATTGGCTTCACGGTGGATGGGTTCTTGCCCGCCTTATTGGCATCCATCATCGTTTCCATCGCCACCTCCCTGTTTGCCGGCGACCGCCGTGCCGTCAGACGCAGCAGTAACAATCACTGAGGTTCCTGTTAAGCGGAACAGGGTCTGTTTCTTCTCACTCAAGTTGGGCTCTTTCGAATGGAAGAGCCCTTGTTTAACCCAAAAAGCGTGATAAACTTCTAACGTTAAATTCAGGAATACCTGAATACCAACCTTCCACTCCGTACCCACCCACGGTGGCCAAACGGAGCAAACCCGAGGAAAGGAGCCTCGAACGCATGCATAATTATGAACTTGTGTACATTCTCCAGGCAGACCTGGACGAAGCAGCTACTGCGGCTGCTGTCGAAACGATCGAAAAACTCATTACTACTGGAAAAGGTGAAATTGCCAAAACCGATAAGTGGGGCAAACGCAAGATGGCTTATCCCATCAACAAAACCCGCGAAGGCTATTATGTT
>CAYVRH010000059.1:0-7302 GCA_964452955.1 uncultured Anaerolineaceae bacterium
CTCAAGATCTGGTGGAAATTATCAAATTGGTGGAAGCGGGTAAAGTGAACGCGGCCACTGGCAAGACTCTGCTTGAAAAGGTTGAAACCACGGGCAGGAAGGCCTCCGAGATTGTGGCCAGCGAAGGCTTGGGGCTAGTGAGCGACGAGGGTTTACTTCGTCAGAAAATTGCGGAAGTTTTGGCAGAAGCGCCCGGTGAGGTGGCTGCTTTCAAAGCGGGCAAGGAAAGCCTGGTCGGGTGGTTTTTGGGACAGGTGATGCGTAAGATGGGCGGCAAGGCCGACCCGAAGCGCTCCCGGGAAATCTTGTTGGAACTTCTCAAGTGAAGTCAAGGACGAGCCGAAAGCTCGTCCTTATTTGAAATGCGAGAAATATTTCCTCAAAATTATTGCCAGTGAAAATCGAGAAAAGCAAAAATCAGAAGCCACTGACTAGCTTTTTCTTAAGACATCACCAGCTTATTTGACTGCGTATAATTGACGTAAGAATTACAACAAAAAAACTGGGAAATAAATTCCCTGTCGTGGTAAAGTGAATCCAGAGATTCTTTCTATTGGATTGGGTTATGGATATCAAAAAAAGTATTTACATCGCAGACGATGAACAGAATATCCGGGAGGCGATAAAAACCTTCCTGGAAAGCAGCGGCTACCTGGTAACCGCATTTGAGAGGGGAGATACACTGCTGGAGGCATTCAAACATACTGCCTGTGATCTGGTGATTCTGGATGTGATGATGCCTGGCTCAAATGGTTTCAGCATCTGCTCTGAAATCCGAAAATTGAGTACGGTGCCCATCATCATGTTGACGGCAAGGGATTCTGACCTGGATTACGCAACCGGACTGAACCTCGGCAGTGATGATTACTTTACCAAGCCATTTTCTGCCATGTCGCTGGTAATGCGGGTGAAGGCGATTTTCAGGCGGATCGAGTTTGATAAGCAAAATAGCCAATCCCCGATTGATGATGGCCAACTCAGCTTTGGCGAGCTTAGCCTCAATACGAAGAGTAAAACTGCCTTGCGTGGCGATATGGTACTTGCCCTTACCCCAAATGAATACGACTTACTTAAATATCTTATCGAGCGCAACGATCAGGCTGTATCACGCGATGAACTACTGGAAAACATCTGGGGCTTTAACACCGAGATCGAAACGCGTGCCACAGATGATACTGTAAGGCGTTTGAGAAAAAAACTTGAAGGCAGCAACGTAATGATTGAAGCGGTCTGGGGCTTTGGTTTTCGGCTAAAAGTAAGCGATTCTAATGATTAAGAGATTTTTCGGGCAATTGTTTAACCGGCAGTGGCAAATCCAACCACGGATATTTGTCATGCTTTTGGTTTTGCTCCTGGTCGTTTTTTCGTCGGTTTTTATTGCTTTTAATGTGTTCATCAATAACTACATATACTCGAATGTAAAAGAGCAGCTTGATGATGTTGTGCAAAGCTACGTCCAGTTTAAGGATAGGAACTGGGATAAACCTCCAAACGAATTCCTGCCACCTCCTAACCCTGGTGACAAAAAAAGTAAGATTGGCGCTCCAGGTGAAGTAATTTTGTTGAATTCGGATTACCAAATTGTTAGCTATAACGAGTTCAGTATTAATGAAAGTCTGGAAGAATTAAGAGCAGTTGCTGCTTCACTTCAGGAGCAATTAATCAATTTGGAAGCAGCCCGTTACGTGCGCGTGGATACCGAGGGCGGTGAATACTACATCTCTTCAACGCCAGACCTGATGCAGACTGGCTACTACTACGTATTCTATGTAAGCGTTTCAGGCTTGAATAACCTGGTGAGGGCTATCAACCTGGCAATGGCGTTAATTTTGGCTTTGGCAATGGGAGTTTGTTTCGTTATTGCTGAACGCATTGGCCGCTCGGTGACTAAACCAGTAAACAAACTGACTGACTTTGCTGAGGCAATCGGCAAAGGCGACTTTACAAAAAATGAATTTTCTTTCAAAGACCTGGAGTTTAATGAACTCGGCGAGGCAATGAATCAAAGCGCGGAGAAGCTGGATCTTTACGATAAGGACCAAAGAGCGTTTTTCCAGAATGTATCACATGAACTGCGCACCCCGCTGATGTCCATCCGCTGCAACGCTGAAGGCTTGGCTTGCGGATTGATGGAGCCAAGAATCTCAGGAGAGACTATCATCCAGGAAACTGACCGCTTGAGCGAAATGGTAGAAGACCTGTTGTATATCTCGCGAGTGGACAGTATGACAGCACAGCCGGAGATGCAGGAATATGACTTAAGGGAAACGCTTTCCTTGTGTGTCGAAGACTTAAAAGCATTGGCAGCCAGGAGCGGGATTAGTTTCAGCTATGAATTTGATGATCTCCCCGTACTTTTCTTGTACAACGAAAAACACATGCACAGAGCCTTTTCAAACCTAATCACCAATGCTTTGCGTTATGCCAAAAATACAATCGTCTTGAGCTGTCACAAAACTGCGAAACAAATTGAAATATCTGTAACTGATGACGGGGAAGGTATCGCCCCGGATGACTTGCCACACATCTTTGAACGCTTCTATATGGGCAACGACGGCAAACATGGTATCGGGCTTTCCATCGTCAAATCAGCTGTAGAACTGCATGGCGGCCAGGTTAGCACCAGCAACGAAAAAGGCACGCGTTTTACTATCTTCTTCCCTGCCTGATCCCGGAAATTTAGAAAAAAGTTAATAAATTGGTCTCATCCGAGGCCAATTTTTTTTTGCCAGATTGCGTAAATTCTGCGTATAGACCGCTCTTGTTTTTCGGAGAAGTCTGTGAGGGCAATGGATATGATTTGACTATCAAGAAAGACTGATCAATTTTAGGAGAAAAACGTTATGGCAATTGAAGTTTTTAACCGCTACGAAAATAAATACATGTTGGAGAGCCAAATAGCCTTCCAACTACAGAGAAAGCTTTCCGAGCATATGCAATTGGATGACTATAACAAAGCACACGAGACTTACACGGTCACCAACTTGTACTACGACACTGCAGATAGCTACCTAATTCGTAGCTCGATGGCAAAACCGCACTACAAAGAGAAATTGCGCCTTCGAGCTTATGGCGTTCCAACCCAGGACTCACTAGTTTTTGCAGAAGTAAAGAAGAAGGTTTTTGGGCTAGTCAACAAGCGCAGAACTGAGCTTAAATTAGATGAAGCCTATGCTTTTTTGTTAAGTGGCCTCATGCCAGCTCCTCAGCCTTACCAAAACCGCCAGGTAATGGGCGAGATCGCTTATATGCTCAAAGCACACGATCTAAAACCGGTTGTTTACCTGGCCTATGATCGAAAAGCTTACTTTGACTCTGATGGATGCGATTTGCGCATTTCGTTTGATTGCAAGATCAGGACCAGGCGCCATGACTTGCGGCTTGAGGCAGGTGACTGCGGTACCCCAATTATCAAGGCGGATCAATGCCTGATGGAGATCAAGTCTGCCCATAGTCTGCCCTTATGGTTATGCCATCTCTTATCTGAAAACGCCATTTACCCTATTGGTTTTTCCAAGTACAGTACCGAATACCTGGGCATGCTCGCGACAAAAAATGATGCGAAAACAATCTATAACCTGACGCCAAGTTACGCGGCTCAAATGCCGCGAGCGGCAGTCGGAGCTTAATCAAAGAGGATCAAGATTATGTTCGACACACTATTTTCAACATCTACCGAAACAAGCATTACGTTTACAATCCTCCTTTCTGTGCTCGGGACGGCATTTGCGCTTGGGCTGGCAATCAGCCTCTTGTACATTAAAACGCACAAGACAAAAACGCCGTCCCAGAGCTTAGCCCTTACCCTGGTGATGCTTCCAGCTGTGGTCACCGTCATCATCCTTCTGGTGGGCAGCAACATTGCCAGAGCTTTTTCGTTGGCGGGGGCTTTTTCAATCATCCGTTTTCGCAGCGCGCCTGGGGACGCCAAGGATATTACTTACGTGCTTTTTACCATGGCGGTCGGGTTGGCAAGCGGCATGGGTTATTTGGTCTACGCAACCGTGATCACTATCGCCCTATGCGTAGTGATGCTGGTCCTTGAACTGCTAAAGTTCGGTCAAAATCCTGGCACTGAGAAAATATTAAAAATCACCATACCTGAGAATCTGGATTACGAAGATGCTTTTACCGAAATCATGAGTAAATATACCGAGTCATCCAGGCTCCACAAAGTACGCACAACAGATCTGGGCAGCTTATTTGAACTGATCTACACCGTCACCACGAAAGCAGGCATCAGCGATAAAGAATTTATTGATGAGTTGCGCTGCCGCAATGGAAATCTCAATATCACACTCATCTTAGACTCGCCAAGCGGCGATTTATGAAAAGGAAAATCATGAAAAACAAAATGATTACTGCCACGCTTATCGCGCTTATCTTATTCACTTCATTGGCTGCTTGCGCAGCAAAAACAACCAGCCAGGCCTTGACAGCTGTTCGAGTTACACAAGAGGCAGGTCTGGTTTCTGTGAGCACTACTCCCACGGCAGCTACTTCAGATAACCTGATGGCGTCCGTACTGCCGCTTAAGCAAACTGCAGAGGTTTCCAGCAGCGATACTGATACGAGCTGGAGCAGCGTTGATACACAAATAACGCTTGATGGCAATGAAATATCAGTAATCGGCGAGGGTGTTGAAGTGGTAGGCCAGACAGCAACAATCACCTCTGCAGGCACCTACGTGGTCACGGGTGTTTTAGAGAACGGCCAGATCATTATCGCGGCACTCAACACCGACAAAGTGCACCTGGTTCTGAATGGAGTCGAGATAACCAATCAATCGGGGGCTCCGATTTATGCTTCCCAATGTGACAAACTCATTGTGACGCTGGTGGAAGGCACTGAGAACACTTTAGCCGATGGAGGAGCGAGTTTTGAGTACGAAGACCTGGGCAATGAAGAACCTAACGCTGCGTTGTTCGCGAAGGATGATCTGACCATTAACGGCACGGGCAGGCTTATGGTCAATGGCGATTTCAATAACGGCATCGGAAGTAAAGATGACTTAGTCATTGTTAACGGGGAGATCAGTGTAGTGGCAGCCAACCACGCCCTGCGGGGGAATGACTCGGTAACGGTTTTGGATGGCATTCTTGATCTGACTGCAGCGAATGATGGCATTCAAACAAATAATACCGAAGACCCTTCACTAGGCTGGGTTTCAATGTCAGGCGGAAGAATAGTCATTCAGAGCGGGCATGACGGCATCCAGGCGGATACTACTCTCACAATTTCGGGCGGAGATTTGTTAATCGATGCTGCAGCAGGCAGCTTGCAGTCAAGCACATCTGATAGTTATAAGGGGATCAAGGCTGGTGGCGAGATCTCTATCATTGCCGGTAATGTGAACATAAACAGCGCTGATGACAGCATCCATGCCAGTGGTAACATCATTGTCAGTGGCGGACAGATAGTGCTCGCTACTGAGGATGACGGCGTACATTCAGATGCCAACCTGACGGTGCTGGATGGCACAATTACGGTTACGAAGTCCTACGAGGGCCTGGAGGCTATGAACCTCGCTATCAGTGGAGGAACTATTGATATTGTCTCTTCCGACGATGCGTTGAACGCTGCGGGAGGGGTAGACCAAAGCGGCATTGGCGGGCAATTCCCACAGGACCGCTTTGCTGCAAGCGGGAAGTACAGCATCGATATCAGCGGCGGAAACATAAGCTTTTATGCAGGTGGCGACGGTATTGACTCCAATGGAAGCATCGCGATTAGCGGTGGGTCTCTACTGGCACAGATCAATTCATCAGCTGATAACGGTGCTATCGACGCTGATGGAATGACAACCTTCACTGGAGGCACTCTTGCTTATGGTGGAACAGGAACAGGTGCCGTACCTGGGGATGGCTCCAGCCAGAGTTATGTGTTTATCAGTTCGGGTGTGGCAAGTGGCAGCGTAATTAGTATTCAGAAGGACGGTCAGGTGCTCATGAGCGTTACACCGACGGTCAATTGCCAATATATGGCTTTTTCATTGCCAGGGATTGTGGCAGGGGAAAGTTATGAAGTATATAGTGGCAACTCCCTGGTTGCCGAAATGACAGCAGGTGAGGGCTCAAGCGGCATGCCCGGGAGGCCGGGCGGCGGAATGGGAGGTCCAGGGCGTAGATAGGCTCGATAATTGAGGTGTCTTCGTCATGAAGATGGAGCCTGCAGTGAGATCGGGCTCCGTTTTTGATTCAACAACAGTACTGGTGAAATGCTTGGGAGGATTTATGCACTCAAAGGTGCTACTCAAGCAGGAGGTTCCTGTGACGTTATTGAAGATTTGGGACAGGCTGTTGGCATTCAGCAGGTTGACAGGGGGCTTGATTCGGCTAAAATAAGTCAGTTGCGGGTGTCGCCAAGTGGTAAGGCATCAGCCTTCCAAGCTGATATTCGCCGGTTCGAATCCGGTCACCCGCTCAAAATTCAGAAAAAGAGCTCCGTGAGGAGCTCTTTTTTGATCGTTTTTTTCAGACGAACTCGGCAAATAAAATTACGTTGGGTTCCGCTCCGGGAAGGGTTGGCAAGTCTGCCGGTGGTGTCGCTTTACCCAACCTACGGTTACCTAGCAGTCCAGGTACAGTTCCACTTCGTACGGATGGGGGCGGGAGTCCAACGCGTGGGCTTCCTTACGTTTGAAGTCGCAGAAACCCTTGATGAAGGCCTCGCTGAAGACGCCGCTTTCAGTCAGGAAGGCATGGTCGGCCATCAACGCATCGCAGGCACCTTCAAGGCTGGAAGGGATTTTTTTGATCTTCTTCCATTCCTCCGCGGACCAATTCTTCATCTCGGATTCGAAGGGGCCGAAATTGAGCGCTTTGGCATCCATTTTCTTCTGAATACCATCAATGCCGGCCAGCAGCATAGCAGGAATGGCTACATAAGGGTTGCAGGTGCCATCGGGAGTGCGGTATTCGATGCGCACTTCATTGGGGTCAGTTACGTACTTGGGCTGGCGAATAGCAGCCGTGCGGTCGCCGCGGCCAAAGAAGCAGCTGGTGGGAGCCTCAAACCCTGGTGCCAGGCGCTTGAAGGAGTTGGTGGATGGGTTGGTAAGCGCGGTGAGGGCAGGGGCATGGTAAAGGATGCCGCTGATGTACTGCATGGCCAACTCGCTAAGCATGGTCGGGCTCTTGGCGTCGTAGAATAAATTTTTACCAGCCTTGCGCAGGAACTGATGGAAATGCATGCCGCTGCCCATCTCGCCGCCCAGAGGTTTGGGCATGAAAGTAACCGTCTGGCCCAGTTCAAAGGCAACATTCTTTAGCAGATATTTGGCCACCAGGGTGCCATCGGTGG
>CAYVRH010000060.1:0-7201 GCA_964452955.1 uncultured Anaerolineaceae bacterium
GTAGCCCATTAGGTGTGTTCTCCAACCGGGCAGTAAACTCCAAATCCACAGGTGTACGATACTCAATCTCCAGGGTCATCAGCATTTCACGCATGTAACTTGGGAATTTTGTTTTGGAAAGCAAATCCTCAAAGGTAAGTACCAGGTTCTCTGGAGAGCCATCAAGAAGGTTGCTGTGTAAGGAGTGAATATAACCTTCACTGTTGCTCTGGGCAAAAAAACGTAAATTAGGGATGTTTGTGCCGAGCACTTGGTGCACCGGCAGAGTTTCCATGACATTCTTTTCAAGATTAATCAGATCGATGTATTGTTGAGAATATCGCAGGATCGTTTTTTGGTTTGTTGAAGGGTTTAAGGTCGGGTGAGAAAGCGCAATCAGGCGTGGATAGTCATTACCAACGCGGTCTACCGATCGGGTGCCAAGGCCCCAGACCAGGCGCACAAATCCATCCTTGGCGCGAATTTGGGGGGACCAGCGGTAGGTATTGTGGCTAAAGCCGACCCCTGCTAGTTCTGGGAAGTAATACTTACCGTGTTTTTGACCTTCAACCACCTGAATGAGTAATGCCATCTGTTCGTCATAGTCTTGCAAGCCCTTGTTCTTCCTATATACCAAGGCTGATGGATGTAAGGCTGAGGCGTAAATGCTGGCCATTGCCAGCATTAATGCGCGTAGATTTTCCTCTGGCCGCCCCTGGTTGGGCAAGAAGATACTCTCATACTTACCGGCAAAGGCAGTGCCGAAGTTATCTTCAAGCAAACTGGACGAGCGTACAATCAGCGGCCGGCCACCCGACATTGCCAGGATGGTTTCCAGGTACTGGCTAATGCTTGGCGGGAAAGCCCCTGCCCTGAAATCCGCCAGGATATGGGGATAATCCTGCCACATCTGATCTTCATTCTTGTATTTCTGGTCACTCCAATGGATCAGATTATTGACTGACATGAAGTTGTAGAAGACATCTGACCCAATATAATACGACGTTGGCGTACGCAAGGCTCTCTGCAGGTCTTCACTGGCTTTTTCTTTGAGTATGCGGGCGGCCAACAACATTCCAGCAGCTTTGCCGCCGATGCGTCCTTCCCCCAATTTATGTCGGCGGATCTCCGCCAGGTCCTGTACGGTGAACCACTCCTTGGCAATGTTGACGTAACGTAGTTGGTCGCTGATCATTTTTCGGATCAGGACCACTTTGATTTCAGCTAGTCGGGCAGCATGCGGAGCCAATTCGTCAGGTGACAGATTCTCCAGGTAAATACCCCGGTTGAAGAGCATTTCGGTTGGGGCTAATTCGGGGTTGAAGTCCAGACTCAGTTCATCAGCTTGGACACCACGCTCACTGAGGGCCTGCTGGATGATGCCGGAAAGCGTTTCGTAATCGAAATTCTCGGAGAAGTAGGCATCTGTCAGAGAATCGATGACCGCGCTTTTACGTCGTTCCCAGTTTTCGGCACTCTCCTGGTTGAGTGGTTCTACCAGGCCTTCCCGTTCCTGAGAGTGAATGGCGGCTTGTATGGCCTCGTTGATAAGTGCTTGGGTAGTGATTATGCCTTTTTCCGCCAATTTGGCACGCATCAACTGGCGAATGCGCCCAGCCAGCATGGGGTACTGAATCAGGGCAAGATAAACGCTAAGAAAACGACTGCTACGGCTGACAGGAAGAACCATGCTGCTGATTATAAGAAACTTGGGCTGATTCTGCTATAGTGAAGGGAAGTCGATAGCTAAATTGTCAGCTCGTGAAAATTGAATGAAAGGATAGTTGTAATCTACGTCAAGAAGATCCTTACTCTATGGTGCTGCGCACCGCGAGTACACAAGCAGTCGTAATAGTGGCTCAGGTTGCCGAAACGATTTATCGGGTCACAACGTGGAGCATAGCAATGCAGCAGTTTTTTAGCCCTCCGTTGGAGAAGGGTCCACGCACCGGGGGTGAAGGGTCTTTCGTTTGTAACTCTGAGCGTAGCTAAGAGTCTGTATCTGCTGATTTCAATCTAGCGGATCCTTGCTCTATGGTGCTGCGCACCGCGAGTACGCAAGCAGTCGCACGAGCGGCTCAGGATGACAAACTCATTCTCCATTCTTTGCAATAAATGTCAGTGACGAAGCATCCTTACATTCGAATAATTAAAACCAGATTGCTTCGTAAAATATGCTCGCATCGACCATTTTGGTCATGTTGAGCGTTCGTAAGCTTTTCTTCTTGCCAGTCTCAACTAGCAGATCTTTACTCTATTGTGCTGCGCACTGCGAGTACGCAAGCAGTCGCACGAGCGGCTCAGGATGACAGGCCCTTTCTTCAGTCCTTGCGAGGAGCGGAGCGACGAAGCAAGCTGACATTTGATTAATTAAAACCAGATTGCCAGCATCCGGCCTTTGGGCTTGGCATGCACGATGGAACTTCGTGCCGCGAGCGAGTGGATCGCGGCGATCTGGGGTGCCAAATCGATTCTGGAGTACCTACCCAATACAACGAGATAAAAAAACACCCCAAAGGGGTGTTAGAAAATCAATAGAGCAATTCTTAGAAATTTTTTTATCGACTATCTCGAGACGTTCATCGGCATGATGATGTGTTTGAAACTATCATCACCCACCGGGCGTACCATGCCGGGCGTATTGGCGGCATTAGTCTCCAGAGAAACGTTGGGGGTCTTGATCACTTCGAGTGCCTCACGCAAGTAGCGAATATTGAAGGAAATCAGCAGAGGTTGGCCATCCACGGAGGCATCCACAATTACTTCTGAAGAACCGGTCTGTTCGCTGGAGGCAGAAATCTGCAATTGCGGGGCTTTATCGCCGCTGTTTTCGGGTTCGATATCCAACCGGGCGATGAAATTGCCTTCACGGGCGATAATCTCCGTTTGCTTGCAGGCTTTCAAGAAATTGGCCGTCGAAAGTACGGTCTTGGTTTTGAATGAAGGTGGAATGATGGCAGCGTAATTGGGGAAGTTCCCTTCAATCAACTGCGAAACCAGCTCAACATCATTCAGATGGAAAATCACCTGTCCTCTTCCGGAGGGGAAAGCCATCAGTAAAGACTCGTCGCCATCGATGGCAATGCGTGAAAGTTCTGCCAGTGCGCGCGCGGGGATGAGCGCATCCAGTTTCTGGCTGGGTTTTTCGGCTATCGGGGAGGTGGCAATCGAGATGCGGTAGCCATCGGTGGCAGCCATGACCAGGTTATCACCCTCGTAGGTCATATGCACGCCAGTCAAGGAGGGGCGGGTATCTTCCGTAGAAGCCGCGAAGACCACTTCCTGGATCATTTCTTTGAAGTTTGCCACGTTCAAAGGCAAGCTGCTTTCCAGATCCGGGGTGGGCATGGGCGGGAACTCGTCAGCAGAAATGCATTTGATGTCGCTGTTCAAAGACCCGCAGCGTACATTCAGGGTCTGCGTGTGCTCATCCAGGCTGAGGACAACTTCGTCATTGGGCAGGTTGCTGATCAGGTCCGCGAAAGTACGGGCAGGCACCGTCACCGCGCCTTCATCTTGGATTCTTGCCCCAATCCAGCAGCTTATCCCAAGCTCAAGATTGGTCGCGGAGAGTCTCAGTCTGCCCTCATCTGTTTTAATCAGAATATTGGATAAGACGGGCAAAGTGCTGCGTGCGCTGACAGCGCGGGCAACAACAGAGACGCCATGGCTGAGTTGCTGTTGTTGTACGGTTGCTTTCATTGGTTTCCTCCGCAAAATATCAAAATTAATCCTTTAAAGTATACCTTGAACGAGAACTATTTTCCAGAATTCGGCGCGGCAGAGGCTAGAGATGCTGTTAGGAAGGGTTCAAGTTGATCACAACTGCTTATCGTTTGTCGAGTGGATTTTTTAATAGTCCTCGCAGCATGTGGATGATGTTGTTCGCAGCCCAAGTTGTGCAAATCTGTGCAGTCAAACAAAGGGAATTTTACATATGAAAATGGAGGAAAAAGGGCTTTTAGCGTTATGATTGTGCCAGGAGAAACCGTGAATAGCTCTGCCAGTTCCAGTGAACTCAATCTTTACCTCTGCGTTCCAGCCTTAAGCCTGGGGGATCCGGCAGCCAACGCCAGCCAAATTCACGAGGTTTTGAAATCCCTGTCACCAGACCCAACCCGGCCAACGCTCTGCCTTTTTCCTGAGCTTTGCCTGACAGGCAAGACCTGCGGAGACCTCTTCTTTCAACCCCTCCTGCTCAACGCGGCCGAAGAAGCTCTCATCAGTCTTGAAAAAAGTTGCCGCGAATTCGGCCTTTATGCCGTGCTTGGATTGCCATTGCGGCTGGATGATCATCTATATAACATCGCGGCCTTACTTTCCCCGCGAGGTTTGCTGCGCTTTAGCTTACAATCCAGGCCAGCCTCGCAAGGGCTTGAGCGCTGGTTCCAGGAAGGTGCGACTTTCCAGAAGGTGCAAACCCCTTGGCAGAACCGCGCTGTGCCTGTCAGTACCGATGCTGCCTTCCATGAGCCGGGGCTCTCTTCTCAATTGCTGCAAATTGTAGTGGGCGATCCGCGGGCAGCCCAGGTAAACCCGAATGCTGCGTTGGTGCTTAACTCAACTGCAGAAATTTCGATTGCTCCGGCTATCAGTGCCACACCTTGGGCAGTCGCGTATTCACGCGCGTCTTCCGCCATTGCCGCCTCCTGCTCAGCCGGCCCTTGGGAATCCAGTACGGACGCGGTGTACAGTGGCCAGGGGCTTGTCTGCCAGCAAGGCAAGATTCTCAGCCAGTTAATACCCTTAAGTTTTGAAACTGAAACAACTTCATGTCTTTTGGAGATTAGCAACGCTCCAGTTTCTACTTCTGGCGTTATTTTAGACGGTACTTCCTTTATCTCTTCTTTTTCTACTTTGCCTTTTGTCAACTCAATCGAACCAGAACGTCAATACCAGGCCATACTGGATACCCAGGCAAGTGCCCTGATGCGCCGTTTACTGCAAACCAGGCAGAACAAAGTCGTCCTGGGTATTTCGGGTGGCTCAGATTCCAGCCAGGCCCTCCTGGTTTGCGTGCACGCTTTTGACCGGCTGGGTTTGCCTCGCCGGGGGATATTGGCAGTGGCTATGCCTGGGCCTGGTAGTTCCGCGAATTCAAAAGCGCGCACCAATAAACTGGTGGAAGCAGCCGGGGTAACAGCCCTCACAATTCCCATCACAAGCGCGCTTGAAGGCCATTTACGCGATATTGGCCACAGCATTGACCTTTTTGACACGACCTACGAGAACGCCCAGGCCCGAGAGCGCACCCAAATCCTGATGGATCTTGCTAATCAGGAAAACGCGCTGATGGTGGGCACGGGCGATATGTCCGAAATCGCCTTGGGTTGGTGTACGTTCAATGGCGACCATATGGCATTCTATAATCCCAATGCCGGCCTGCCAAAGACCTTGCTCTTGCGTGTTTTAGCCTGGGCTGGGGCTTACCTTTTGGGCGAAGAAGGCGGCGAGGCTGCCAAAGCCGTGTCTGAGGCCACGATCTCCCCCGAGTTGGTACCGCAGCAAACGGGTAAAGCCCATCAAGCCACGGAGGAAATTCTTGGCCCGTACCTGGCACATGACTTCTTTCTGTACTACGGGCTCTACCGGCATCTGGCCCCGCGGGAGCTCTTTACGCAGGCCGTCAAGGTTTTTGAGGAAACCTTCACACCTAAGCAACTGCTGAATTGGATGCGCACGTTCTTCAAACGTTTATTCAGCCAGCAATTCAAACGCTCAGCCAGCACGGACGGCCCGCAGTTGGTTGAATTCAGCCTTTCGCCCCGCGGCGGGTTGGTTTTGCCCAGTGATGCTTCCGCTGCCCTTTGGCTGCAGGAAGTTGACACCTTACAGCAGGAATTGGACCTCTGATGGCAGAAAAACCTTTCCTACTGGTCTTTGGCACCTCCGCGGACCCCTTCCACGAAGGTCATAAAGCGTTGATTCTCGAATCCGTCAGAGCCCTCGCCAAAATGGGGCGGCGTGTCGAACAAGTGCTGATCATGCCAGTTTTCCGCCACAACAACCTCAAGGATGACATCAAGCAGTTTTTACCGCTCAGCTTTGAAGACCGGTTGGCAATCTGCCAACTGGCAGCCAGCGAGATTGAAGACGTTTTGAAAGAACTTAAGGTGTCAGTACAGGTCAGCCGCTTGGAAGAGCAACTGGCATTGGAAAGCCATAAAGCCAACTTCACTTCCGAAACCATGCAAGCCCTGCGTCAGACAACTGATAAAAGCCTTGAGTTGGCTTTTCTGATCGGCATCGACCCCTTCGCCGGGGAAGACCCTAGTTTCAGCCATTGGCACCGGCTGGACTTGTTGTTGCAGACAACCACGCTGATCATCTGCCCGCGCAAGGGTTTCAGCCCTAACCAGGCCTACCTGCAGCGTTTGAAAGCTCAAGGGGGACGATTCGTCCTGCTCGAAAATCTAAACACACCTCAGGTTTCCTCTTCCGAGATCCGTGGCCGGGTAGAAAAAGGGGAAGACCCCACCGCGCTCGCCCTTGAAGGGCTGATCAGCCCGGCAACCGCGGATTACATTCAGGCCCAAAATCTGGCTTCCCGCTGGCGCGAACTGGATTCGAGTCAATCAGATGAATACGCCCATCAGAAACCCAGCCCTTCTTCCTCGCTTGAGGCTGAAATTGGGGCTTTGCTCTTCCAGCAGAAACTCAACCTTGCCACCGCTGAAAGCTGCACAGGCGGGCTCTTAAGCCACCGCATCGTGTCGGTGCCGGGCGCTTCAGAATACTTTATGGGGGGCATCGTCTCTTACGCCTATGAAGCCAAAGTCAAACTTCTGGGAGTCAAGTGGGAGACCCTGCGTCAATTTGGCGCGGTCAGCAGCCAAGTAGTCCTACAAATGGCTGAAGGCGCCCGTAAGGCGTTGAACACTGACTTGGGCCTTTCGGTCAGTTGTATTGCCGGCCCGGGTGGCGCCACGCCCAACAAGCCAGTAGGCACCAGTTGGGTTGCCTTATCAACCCCGGATGGCGCTTGGTCCTGGCAACATTTTCTGCACGGAGACCGCGCGGCCAACCTGCGGGAACTGAGCGGGATAGCGCTCCAGCACCTCCACGACTACCTGGCGCAGAGAAGCCCAAACCCGTAGAATGCGCATGCCCCAGGGGTCCCAGCCGCAAAATTCCTCTCAAAGTGCTCCACAAAGGGCTGGGGGCATCCCCCCTGCAAACTCTGCCACACAAAACGCAAGCTCCTCAGCAAGCGTCCCGGTCA
>CAYVRH010000061.1:0-7017 GCA_964452955.1 uncultured Anaerolineaceae bacterium
AGCACGTCCTTAAAATCAAGTTCGGCTTCCCCATAGGCTAAAACGGCTTGCAACACAGGCTCGTATCTATCGATGAGCACAGTCACATGCTTGTCCCTCTGAATGTTTTTTACTCGTTGAGACGCCATTTGCGTACCAAAAAGGAACTCCCCATTTTCGTAGAGGTAATAAATCGGTGTCACGTGAATTGACCCGTCAGCGTTATGGCTGCAAAACCTTGCCAATAATGGCTTTGCCAGGAAGGCTTCAATTTCCGAATTGTCTTCAAAGGGAGGGGCTTGTGGGCGCGTAATGGTCATGGATACCTCCATTCTAATTCAACTTTCATCTACTTAAGTAAGTCAGTTACCGATAAAAACTCTACAAAATTGAAAATGTTTTGGTTTGGGCTCAATAATTAATTGCCAAATTTATACGTTTTGACGATAAAGAAACAGTTGGTGTATTCAAGGCCGCCTTCGAGGGCCCAATCGCCCGACCAGGGGGCAATGCTTTTATCACTGGTGGATTCGACCACTACAAAATATTGACCTGGTTTGAGGGTGTAACGCCCAACAGGGCCAGCCTCTGGGCAGAAGGGTGGGCTGGAAATGTAGGTTGTGCAGCTGTTGCAGGCTGCCAATTCTTCAATGCGGTTTTCAGTACCGGAGAAGACAATCCGCAGACTCTCAGGGGATCCGTTGCGCACGATCACAACAGTTGAGCCTTCCTCCGTGGTTCCGCTTTGCTCAGGGGCGAGCAATTTGTTAGCTTCACCGGTTTTTGCCCGGGCCACGATTGCCTGCAGCAAGGCTGCATTCACTTCAGGTGCAAGCGGATGATTTGGATAGGCACTCAGGAATTTTTCGTAATAATCAATCCCAGAAGAAAAGTTAGCTGCTTTTTCGTAAACTTGGCCGCAGCCATAATATAACTGGGGCAGGTTGGTGTCGCGTTGCGGTATGAGGTCATTGGTCAGAAGTTCATCAATCTGTATGCACAACCCTTCATTTATTAAATCGTCTGGTTCGGTATCCGTAAAGATTGAGGCAATTCTGGTCCGTGCAAGCTCCACCAGCGGACTGGCAGTATGTTTGGTAACGAAATCGTTATAGGTACCTATGGCAGCTGTGAGTTCATTAGCCTCTTCTTGTTTGACTGCACCCTGCAACCAAATACATTCCATCTCTTCCTGACTGGCAATTGACTGGTAGTCTCCATAAGTGAGGAGTATCCAGGCATCCAGCTTGTCATAATAATCGAGGGCTTTAGTGCAATCCAACTGCAGGTAGGCCTGGTGGCCTTTGTTAAAAAGATCAATATCATAATTGTGATGAAGTAAACGGAAGGCGAAGAGGCCAAGAATTATGATTACTAGCAACCCCAAACAGCCTAAACTTTTACGTCTTTCAGAGGCCATGCTTTGTTCCCTTCTGCGCCAGATGGAGGATGAGATCCGTCTGTGACAATTACCCATTGAGGCGTCATGCAAAGAACTTATTTGGTTTACGATCAGAACATCGGTTTGAGGAATGAAATCGGTAAAAATAATTATACAATGTAAACCAGGTATCCTCCTACCACCTGCGTTTGCGAAAGTGAAAAAAATTTTCTGGAAGGCAATGCAAGTAATTGTTGTTTCTTCAGAATGTAAAACCCACTGGCACGATAATCCCAGGGACTATTTACTTGAGTTTGTCCAAACAACACTGGAAGGGTTTAGTTTAAGTCTCAAGACCGATTTTACAGGCCCAAGATGCCGGTCAATATTTCCTGTGGATGTGTATAGGGCTTTGGAAATGCAAATTCCTCAGTGATGGAATTTAGTGGAAACTGCTAGGAATACTGAACACGCATAAGCAAAAACGATTTCATCCGAGCAAATGATGACCATCTATAGATTAGGATTTGTTTTACGCAGCGTTCTGAGGCCGAATTGGCGCTTAGGAAATTTGTCTGGAGAACCAGATACTTTCGGAGACCACCCGAAAGCCCAAGCTCTCAGCCAGACGACGCATGGCGATATTTTCACTGCTCGTGCCCAGCTTCACCTGTTTCGCGCCGCGTGACTTCAATGCCAGCATGCCGGCGGTGACAATGGCCTTGCCCAGGCCTTGCCGCTGATAATGCGGATGCGTGCCAATGGGGTCCGTGTAGCCGATGCTTTTTTCTTGGTCTTCAAAACCGCAGATGCAAAAGGCAGCCAATTGGCCATCTGGGGCAACCAGCACAAAATCAAGGTCAGGTTCATAAGCGGGCGCGTGCATGATTGCCAGGCGATATTCCGGGGTCATATTTTCCGTGCCGAAGGCAGCCTGATGCAGGGCAACCAGGGCGGGCAATTCAATCTCCCCAAGTGTGCAGCGCAAGTGGAAACCAGGTGGGAGCGGATTCTCGATGATTGGGTGGCTCAGGTCGCGGGCATAGTGTAGAGAGTGCACCTGGTCTTCGTGAAAGCCGTGAAGCTTCAACATCTCTATTTGCCAGTGGTTTTCTGGTTTCAAACAAGCATCCAGGCTGTTTATCTCGCCGCTGGCCTCATTTTGTTTTTTGACACATTCAACCCCCCAATCCACAATTTGCTGGAAAAGTTCTGGGGTGCGATTCTCTGAGGCTATCTCAAACTGGAGGTTGTTGTAATCATCCACAAAGGCAAAGGCGGCCAGCGAGTTGTTATCAAGCCATAAGCGGGTTCTGTTCCTTACGGACGTGAGAAGTATGACTTCTTCAAAATCCACAACGGTGGATTCAACACCAAGCGCATTAATCAATTCACGCATCTGTTGAACGTCAAACTCATCCTTGAGCAACTTGTTTTTCATTGTCATTTTTTCTAAAACCGTTTTATGAAGCCAAAAATCAGATTTTTTCAATAAATGCAGCATCACTAATCAGCCAGCATCAGACCAGATGAAACGGTGCAGGCCGTTAATGCCGCAAAATTTTATCCAACGCTTTACCTTTAGCGAGTTCGTCAACAAGCTTGTCCAGATAACGAACTTTTTGCATCAGCGGGTCTTCGATTTCTTCCACGCGCACGCCGCACACCACGCCTTTGATGAGCGCACTGTTGGCATTGAAGGCCGGCGCTTGGGCAATAAATGTTTCAAGGTCAATGCCCGATTCGATTTGCGCTTGCAGCTCGGGCTGGGTGTAACCCGTCAGCCAAAAAATGATTTGGTCAACCTCTTCGCGCGTGCGGTTCTTTCGTTCTGCTTTTTGAACGT
Organism: uncultured Anaerolineaceae bacterium; assembly: GCA_964452955.1. Lineage (GTDB taxonomy): Bacteria > Chloroflexota > Anaerolineae > Anaerolineales > Anaerolineaceae > Mesolinea. The sequence continues at coordinate 3,207 of CAYVRH010000061.1, forward strand.
ATAAGGGATAAATTGCCGCAAATTTCATCGCGAAGATCTTAGGTTTGGGCTTGTTATTCATGGATCAGAAACCTCCAGAGTGAATTCTTTGTCAAAAAATAAATTGATGGAACAGATCAATTATTACCTCAGTTTCTGCGCATCATCACATCGCTTGCATTTTAACCCATCGAGATAGCCAAGGCCAACGGTGAGAATCAGGAAGACTTATTCAAGCTTGGAGTCAACAAACCGCAAGATTGGTTTGAGAAAACTTTTATTGCTAGATTGTGGGTCCCTTATGAACTAGCCGGTACCTACCCAGACAAGAAAAACTCAGGGAAGCGGTGACCAGCTGGGGTAGAAACCGCCGTTGTGCAAATCGGTTTTGCCATGGGTGAGGGCTGTTTCTCCGGTGCCGTCTACATTAATGGTATATATATCCACACCCGGGTCGGTGTTGCGATGGGTGGAAGAGTAAACCAGCTGTTTGCCATCCGGCGACCAGGAGGGCGATTTGTTGTACTCTCCGCAGCCACCGGGGTGGGTGGTGATTTTGCGCATATCGGACCCATCCGCATTCATGATGTAGACCTCGAAAAGGCAACCACCAGGTTCGCCATCAAAGGCGATTTGCGTTCCATCCGGAGACCACTCGGGGTAATGCAGCGCGCCAGCCATGATGGAACGGGTGTCAGAGCCGTCCGCTTTTATGACGAAAATGCCGCTTTCACCCCTTCCAAATGCAGAGAACGCGATTTCGATGCCATTGGGTGACCAATCCGGATAAGCCTCGTTGCGCTTGGGCGTATCTGTAAGGCGGGCAGTCGCTGTGCCATCTAGATTAGTGACAAAGAGGTCGCCGCTATTATCTGCCATAGTCCTGGAGAAGACGATGAGGGTGCCATCCGGGGACCATTCGGGGTGATGCTCGTTTTCGGGACTGGTTGTGAGGCGGGTTTGGTTGGTGCCATCGGCGTTCATGATGTAGACCTCGGTGTTACCATCGCGGTCAGACGTAAAGGCAAGACGTTTGCCATCGGGCGACCAGGCAGGGTCTCGGTCATCACCTGGGCTATTACTGAGCGCGGTGACGCCGGAGCCATCGATATTCATGACAAAGATTTCCTCGCCAGATTTCGGTACCGTCCAGCCCTTGGCCGCGAAAGCAATGCGAGCTGTGGCAGGCGGGAGGGAAAAATCCTGTACTTCAAGAATGGGAGTCTCAATGACACCAGGCCGACCTTTTTTGAAAGAAAAGCTTTCCAGGATGGCATTAAAGGCCAGTTCATGTTCTTCGTAGGTGTTGGGGTAGGAATAGGCTGAAAGTACATACACGGTGCCATCGTTTTCAAGCCAGAGATCGTGAAAGATGTAGCGCGGCTCACCCCAGGGTCGGCCGTAAGTAAGCTCGATGCCAGTAAGGGTGCTGGTTTCAAACGGATTCATGACGGCATTCTCGAGTTCCGGGCCCTTTTTGTAGGCTTGGGCGAATCGGGACTCAAGCGTTTCTCCCTCTGAGAGCGTAGCAGAGGCAATAGCGAAAAAGGCGACTGACTTTTTGGCGTTTGGATCATTGTGAATGGTGAAATTTCTTTGCAAACCAAGGTCAAAAAATTCCCCTTGCGAAAGGGTGAGGCCCCAGCCTTGCGGGATCGTGAAGCTGTAAAAGTCCGTTTCGTACTGGCCATCTTTTGGAGCTGTCGGTGGTGTGAGGGTTGCTGGCGTGGGCGGTTCTGCGGTGGAAGTCCCCGGTGCTGTAATTTCTGGGATTATTGTGTTTTGTACTTCAGCACCTGGAACTCCACAGGCATTGGCGACAATAATTAATATTCCAAAAAGAAAAAAATAAAGGGCTTTCACAATAATCCTCCTTCTGTATATGGTAATTAGGTCCAACCCATTAGATCAGTCGACAACTAATCAATAAGTACCCGATGTGGCAGGCTTGTTTATTGAGTTTGATTAGGGGGCGAGAAGGGCGCTCTAAAGATCGTTGTGCTGGTATGTAAGACAATGATGTGAATAGTCTTAAGAAATTTCACTTTACCAGCCTCCGTTTTGGAAAATGAAGGAACTACTTTATAGAGACGATGCAAAAAAGTGAACAAGTCATCTTTAATTGGACTAATTAATTATGCCACTGAAATAAAAAAACGCCCTCCAGAGTTGTGGGGCGCTCTGAGCATACTTTTCACTGGCTCTTGCAACTGTTCAGACAATTCCAGTCTAGTAATTAGTTACGTCGGTGAATAAGTGTGTAGTCCCTAATGGTCTCCAGTTCAGTCAACGGCAGAACTGTGATCTTTTCAGTTATAGGATAAGCATCGTTGCCGGGATAGATGACCCAGAGATGATCCAGCGACAGTTCGGCAGATGATATTCGCATGGAAGGTGTTAAGTTTGGGGCTTCATTGAGCTTAATTTCAATGCCATACCGGCCACCTTGTAGTTGGAAAATTAAGTCTAGTTCCGCACCAGCGTAGGTGCCCCAGAAGTAGGCGGTGTTAGGATGCAGAATCTGAAGCACTTGTTCCAGCGCAAAACCTTCCCAGGAGGCTCCTACCTTTGGATGGCCAGCAAGGCTATGCGCGTCGGGTACGTCCAGGAGGCTATGCAATAATCCAGTATCCCGAATATAGATTTTTGGTGACTTCACCTGACGCTTTCCCAGGTTTTCAAACCAGGGTTGAAGTTGGCGGATCATGTAGGTTCCGGTCAAAAGATCGAGATAGGATCGTACAGTTTTGTCTGAAAGCCCCATTGAACGGCTGATTTCGGCAGCATTCCAAGTTTGTCCGTGATAATGTGCCAGCATTGTCCAAAATCGCCGCATCGTGACTGAGGGAATGTTAATTCCTAATTGCGGAATGTCCCGTTCCAAAAAAGTACGGATAAAACCTTCCCGCCAAGCCAGGCTGTCTTCATTGGTATTGGCAAGAAAAGATCGCGGGAAACCTCCCCGAAGCCAGAGTTTTCTCCATTGACCTGTTCCAGCTTCTAAAAGGTCAAAGCCCTGCAGCTCAATAAACTCAACCCTTCCAGCAAGTGTTTCAGATGCTTTTTTGATAATGTCAGGAGAAGCACTGCCCAGAATTAAGAAGCGCACTTGGTTTTCAGGACGATCTACCAGCACACGCAGCACCTGGAAAAGCTGCGGTATTGCTTGGATCTCATCCAAAACAACCAGTCCGGTAAGGTTGCCCAACATCAATTCAGGGTTTTGCAACTGACGTTGATCTGGCACCGATTCTAGATCAAAGTATGTGGCAGTCTGTTGACTGGCAAGTTGCCGGGCAAGTGTAGTCTTTCCGCATTGACGTGGACCCAGTAAAGCTGTGATGGGTGATCATTTAATGGATTGCTCTAATCGGCTAAGGTATTCTTCTCTCTGGATCACGCCTTTATTACACCTTGAATATTCGGAGTTGTATTCCGAATATTCAAGGTTATATGTCTCTGAATTGGGTGTCTGTTTTAAGGGTAATGATAAAAACTTGTCGATCAAATGAAAATCCAATAGCTAAACACCTTCTCATTTTTGCATCTGTTCTGTTGTGGATATAAAAAACGATGCCCATTTTCGGGAGGCGCTGAGGTTTTTATCTGTGGTTAAGATTTACTTCATCAATGAGCGGAAATTATGCTTATAAATACCACTCGGTCCATTGGAGGGGGGAGTATGGAAATCTAAAGGCGAACGTTAATGGCAAGTGTGGCATGTGGCGGAAAAAACCACCAGACACTGATAGCGCACCTTTCCCGCATGCTTTCTGCGGGGGTTGGGCTAGACTCCCCGAATGCGCAGACGAATACTTGCACTTGCCAACGC
>CAYVRH010000062.1:0-6989 GCA_964452955.1 uncultured Anaerolineaceae bacterium
CACACTACTATTGAAGCAGCATGTGAACGGGCGTATAATCCTACTTGTTGAAATTGTATTTTTTTTGTGAGCAAACAAATAAGATAACTGTATTAACTGCAGTGAAACTTGGAAATTTCGAGTATTTGAGTAATCAGTATTACAAAGTAGCTTACAATACCGAATCTAAACGTTTACGCAACTGCAAAGGGAATAATTATTAAGGCATTGAATGACATATAATGTGACTGGAAATCTAAAAAAGAGCGCCACTATTTCAGGCCAATCTCTGGTTGAGGTGGCACTGATTTTGCCTATTTTGCTGTTACTCATCCTGGGGGCGATGGATTTCGGACGTATGTTTGTGACGAAAATCGTATTGACTAATGCTGCCCGAGCTGGTGCAAATTATCTAGCTTACAATCCAAAAGATAAAGACAATAATTACGCTACCACATACGCGATAATCTCAGATGAAATTTCTAATTCTGGGGCTGTGAAGACCAGTTTAGTTACTACGGATACTCCATTAAATTGCTGCACATCTGGAAGTTATGTAGGGATTACAGTGAAAGCCACTGATATCCCCCTTATCTTTGGCGGTTTTTATAAGCTCTTTTTCAACATGGGAAAATCACTTACTCTTTCCAGTACCGTCAGGATGATGGTGCAATGAAAAAAAAGCAGCTTTTTTCCGGGCAATCGCTGGTCGAGTTCGCTCTCATTTTCCCGGTTTTTTTCTTCCTCATCACCGGTTTCCTTGACCTTGGGAAAGCAGTTTCGAATTACTCGTCTTTGACTAATGCCGTTCGTGAAGCAACACGCTATGCGATTGTACATAAAACCGACCTGAATAATGCGTTTACTAATCCTACAAACAATACTTTACAGGATAAGGTGATGGAACACGCTGTAGGAATGACACTCAATAGGGCGGATATTGTGGTGACTGTACTTAAGGATGCCAAAGGTTTCTTTACGACTGTATCAATTCAGGCTACTTATCTGTATCAACCAATCACGCCGGGCATGAAGGCTCTCTTAAGCCCAACAGGTGGTATTAACCTTAGGGCTCAAACTAAAATGTCTGTAACACCCAGGTCAAAGTAGGGCTATTGGTGGAAAATGCAAACTCCTAACCGCTATATTCTGTCAGAAGAAGCTCAAACCCCACCGATCATAATTATCTTAATGAGGAAGATGATCGCCATCACAATGCAAGGTATGATGGGGTGAAAGCAATGCAAATCGTGCTTAGAGCCAAAAACAACTATGATTCAGGTGCTTTTCCAGAATCTGTGAATGGACCTTCTGGAAGAGATCAGAGTCGTCTTGATTTATTTTTGGGTTTTCTAATTCTTACGACAAAAATATCTATTTGCCCATGGGAGGCTTCCATTGTCTAATAAACCTAAAACATTTCTCATCGTCCTTGTGGGTTTTATCCTGGTGGCAGTCGCGATTTTTGCCGGCGTGCTTCTGATGCAACGCCTCCAGGCGAGCAAGGCACCTGCCCCTACCGAAGAAACACTCAAGACCTCAGTCGTTGTGGTCACGCGTGATCTTTCCCTGGGGCACGCGATCACTGAAACAGATGTGACGCTCTCCAGTGTGCCAGTGGAACTTGCGCCGAGGGATGCCATCGCCACCGTGGAAGACACACTGGGTAAAATCATCAAGACCGACCTCGTCCAAGGAGAAATGCTTCTCAAGCACAACCTGGCAGACCCAACCAACAACAATAAAGATCTAAGCTTCATCCTGAGTGAGGATCACGTCCTGTTTGCCTTTCCAGCGGACGACCTGATGAGCCGGGAGAGCGTCGTCCAGCGTGGTGACCTCATTGATATCTTCGCTACTTTTCAAGAGAAGGTAAAGACGGTAGGCGATACGACCACCACCACAACCACAACTGGCGAGCCTAAAGAACCTGAGATGAGAACCTTCACGGTTGACACGATGCAGAAAATTAGCGTGACTGCCATGGTGCTTGAGGTGATTCAGCAAGAAGGCAATGCCAGCCCTGTACCCACCGGATCTACCCAACCGACGCCCGCGCCTCAAACCAGGACAAGGGCTTACCTCCTGGCACTGAAACCCCAGGACGCGCTAATTCTGAAGCATCTAAAAGACACAGGGGCAACCTTTGATATTGTTTTAAGGGCGCCAACTTCAACGGTACAATTTGAGCTAACACCTGTTACCGAAGATTACATTGTCGAATACTACGGCCTTGAGATCCTACCCTAATCATCGAGGAAACCACACCATATGTCGCCCACGACCAAATCAGCCACAATCCTGCTCGTCTCAAAAAATCTATCGGTCATCGATGCCACGCATTCAACACTCACGAAAGAAGATGGCTTAAACCTGCTTGAAAAGGCGGTGGATTCTGAGAATCTTTTCGCGGTCATCGCGGAGACACAACCAGATGTAATCCTGTTGGATTTCGAATTTCAGCACCAACCATTTGAGTTGATGGATAAGATTGCCTCGGCATACCCAGTTTGTGCGGTGATTGCCATCCTGCCTGAATCAGAAATTGCCAGTTCAGATCGTGTGGTGCTTTCAGGCGCGCGGGCTTTCATCCTTTATCCTTACCGTTCTGATAACCTCGTAACGACCATCAGGCGGGTGATTGAACTCATGGGTCGTAACCAGGCATTCTCTTCTCAAACCCCCAGCCTGGAAACTTACGCCAAACCCAAGAACACCTTTACTGTTTTCAGCCCCAAGGGCGGTGTGGGAACAACCACCATTGCCACCAATCTGGCGCTCAGTCTGCAAAAGGCCCTCAATGAGGATGTGTTGCTGATTGACGGAAAGCATTTATTTGGGGATGTAGCCCTCTACCTCAATTTGCGTACAGGTAATTCGATCACTGACCTGATCTCACACGCAGGCATGCTTGATCAACGCCTGATCAAGCAGGTGGTTGTGCGCCATATTTCCGGCATCTATGTATTGCCGAGTCCAAATTCGATCACAGAAGCACAGGGTATCAGGCCAGAAGATCTGTTTAAAGTGCTGGCCAGTTTGCAACAGATCTTTCCGAATATCATCATCGATGGCGGAAATCACCTGAACGAAAATACAGTCACGTACATGGATTCCTCAGACAAGATTTTGTTGGTACTCAATTCTGACCTGGCCTCACTACGGGATGTCAGGCAATTCATGGAAATCACTGAAACCCTCTCTTATCCAAAGAACAAAACACTATTAATCCTGAATGCTACCGGTCGAAAAGCGGATGTAAAAAAGGAAGCGATCGAAGACATTCTGAAGATGAAAATTTTCGGAAAGATCCCTTCGGACGAGAACCTCGCTCTTAGCAGCCTGAATGAGGGTGTGCCCATCGTTCTAAAGAATCCACGTCACCCCATCAGCAAAGCGTTCGCTGATTTGGCAAAGGAACTGGTAAAGGTCATTCAGACCTTAAAAAATGAATACATGGAAAAAGAAAATACTGAAATGACTGAATCCGCAAGAAAATCTACTAAATAGGGATTATTGGCCGAGCGAGGAGTCCATTGAATTTTGACTTAATCACGATTATCCTACTTTTAGTATTTTTTCTATGCGCATTAGGCGTGATCCTGATCGGCGTTTGGTTTTATAGAAGCGGGGCATCTTCAAGCGCGCAGGGTAGAATCTCGGACTTTGTCGATTCTTCAATTACGGAAAGCGAATCGGCTGCTCCCCCGACCAATGGCCTCGTTTCAGACAAAAATATCGGAAAGCTCAGGGCCTGGATTAACAACTCACTGACCGGCCTTTCATCACAAAAGTTAAAATTAAAGTTATCCAGCGCCTATTGGGCCATCACTGATACAGAATATTTACTGATCTGTATTACAGGCACCGTCCTGGCCTTTCTGCTTGGATGGGCACTTTTAGGGAACATACTTGCAGGTTTATTTTTGGCAGCGATCGCGATCTTGCTTCCTCCTATATTACTTGACCGGGCTATTTCGAGCAGGCAAGAGAAGTTTCACAATCAGTTGTTAGATGTGTTGGTCCTAATCAAAGGAGCGGTACAGGCAGGTTATAGCCTAATGCAGTCATTAGACCTGGCAGTTAAGGAAGTTCCTGCCCCTTCCTCAGAAGAATTTGGCCGGGTGTTACGCGAGGTTCAATTTGGGATTCCCATGGAAGGTGCCCTCTTCAACCTCGGTAAAAGAATGCAAAGCGATGACCTCCAAATCGTGGTCACTGCAATTGTCATCAATGCCCAGGTTGGTGGAAATCTTTCTACAGTACTGGATGCTACCATTTCCACCATTCGCGACCGCATGCATCTTTTTGGCGAGATTCGTTCGCTAACTTCATACGCGAGATACGTGGGCAATTTTTTGACATTAATGCCGTTTATTACTGGATTCATCATATTCTTGATGACTCCGGATTATTTTGAGACAGTCGGAACTTCGTTGCTTACCCAGATAATTCTGGGAATGGCTCTTATAATGGTTATTATTGGTAATATTTGGATTCGAAAGATGGTCCAGATCAGGGTGTAGAGGTAATTCCTATGGGTGCTAATCTGCTCAATTCAAACTTGATATTCATCGTTCTGGGAATCATCCTGGTGATCCTGGTTCTGGCAATCATCGGGATCAGAACCTGGCTGAAAAGGGGAAACAAGGTGGCTGCCAGGTTGGACACATTCGTAGCCCCTGAACTCCCTCCAGCCCCCACACCAATCGGCGGGCAAATTATCACGCGGGAAATCAGTGGTTCCTTATTCAACCGTACGCTGAACGCTTGGTTTCAAAAATTCATCCATTTTCTGGGAAGTAAAACCCCAAAGAAATTAGCCGGTGAATTGGATCATAAATTGGAGATTGCTGGTTATCCATACAATATGCATGCCGGTGAGTTTTACGCGTTTCAGTTCCTCGTGCTCCTGGGTGGTATTTCGCTTGCATTTTTTGTTAATCGTGATTTCAAGAACATCAACATGATCAATGTCTTGATGGGCGTGCTGCTTATCATCATTTGCTTGTTACTGCCCACAGTCTGGCTAAATGGACTCATCAGGGCCAAGCAGGATGAGATTCGACGTGGCTTGCCAGATGCGCTGGATATGCTTTCTGTATGCGCGAGTGCCGGCTTGGGGTTTGACCAATCGCTGCAAAAGATCAGCGATTACTGGGATTCTGCGCTGGGGTTCGAGATTAAACGCGTTACCAAAGAGATGGAAATGGGGGTTTCCCGGGGAGTTGCGCTCAAAAATATGAGTAACCGCTTGGATGTGGACGACCTTACCCGCTTTATCGCCATTATTGTTCAGGCAGAAAAGATCGGCATGAGCTACGCGGATGTGCTCCACAGCCAGGCGCTGCAAATGCGCGTGCTGCGTCAGTACCGGGCACGCGAAATCGCCAATAAACTGCCTGCAAAGATGATAGTCCCTCTTGCAGTGTTGATCCTCCCCGCGATTTTCGCCGTCATCCTCGGACCGGTCATTCCAACTTTATTCAGTCTGTTTTAACGAGTAAAATAGATGGTCTTATAGAGATTGGAAAAAATGAACGCATCGGCGCCTGAGAAAGAACCACTTAAAGAAAAAAATCCTGAAAATGATGAAACATTAATCCTGTCGGATGATCCGACCGGTTTAACCAATGACCCTGATTTCATTAAATTGCTCGAGCATTACCAGCATGCAGAATTTGGGAAATGCAGCGAACTATTGTCAGTATTGGAGCAGCGTTACCCTGACCACCCGAGATTATTAAGATTCAAGGATGATCTCCAACTGAAGTTATCGCTGAAAACGATCACGATCAAGAGCAAAAAAGAGCAAAAAAATAAAGTCAGGAATATCACCTTCAGGATGACGGTTTTCGCGATTATCAGCAGCCTTTTGCTTGTGGTCGCTTTGCTCTTTTCTTATTATTACCTCAGTAATAAAGCCCGAATCGAACAAGAACAAAGGATCGTCGCGCAACTTAGCTCACTGAATGATCAAGCTGAACAACTGATTCTGGCTGGGCGACCTCAACCAGCAGCTCAAATCATCGAAAAGATCAGGTCGATCAACCCGGAATATGCCAATCTACCAGAATTAACCTCAAAAGCTGATGACCTGTTAAGGTTGGAGATAAAGTATCAGTCAGCCCTGGACTTAATCTCTCAGAAAAAGAACGATGAAGCCTTGGTAATTTTGAAGGAGCTCGATGCTGAGAGACCCGGTATGTGGGATGTCAATCAGCAAATCGCGGCCATAGAAAATTCCAATCTACTGGCAAAATACCTGGAAGAAGGGAACGCTGCCTTCGAGAAAGAAAACTGGGACAAGGTCCTAAGCTCTTACGAAAATGCTTTAATCCTCGCACCCAAGCTGGATGATCCACAGGTAAAGGAACAATTGTTGAGAGGTTATCTCAATAAGATTATCAGCCTGCTCCAAAACGATAGCACCTCAACCGATGACATTGAGAATGCTGAGCTTTATTATCGCAGGGCTGTAGCGCTGATTCCTCAAAGTAAGGCCTATTCCAGTGAAAGAGTGAACCTTGAGGAAGTCAGCAGTGATTTGCTGGTATTGAAGTTCACTCAAACGGCCAGAGCCCTGCTGGAAGACAAGAATCAGACGGTAAGCACAGTCGCAAAAGCCGTATCCTACCTGCGTAAGGCCGCAAATATCAAACCAAAGAGTACGGCCCTGCAATCTGATTTAACCAACGCGGAATACTATCAAATCGCCTTTCAGAACTTTGTTGAAATGGAATGGGTGCCAACAATCACCAATCTTGCTGAAATCGTTGCGGTGGATCCGAATTATGCCAAGGGAAATGCCAGCTTATTGCTATACGAGGCTTATTATGCCCTTGGAAAGGAATATTTTTCAGTAGGGCTTTACCTGGATGCTCGCAGAGAACTGGAGCAAGCTGAAATCATGGCGTGGAATGATAAAGATAACCTGATGAAGTTATTCCAAGTTCAGGTACTATTAGGGGATGCAATTGCGAAAACAAGAGATTACAAGAACGCGGTCT
>CAYVRH010000063.1:0-6981 GCA_964452955.1 uncultured Anaerolineaceae bacterium
AATAATCAGCATGAAAAGCATTGACAGTGGAATAATTTTGTAGTGCCAGCTAAAGATCCAACCAATATTGGCGATGGATGAAATGGCGAACAAAGTGCCGACTTTATTTAGTAATTCTTGCTTTACGGATTGCTTATCTTTTTGGAATAAACCTAATTGGTAAGCTGTATGTAAGGCGAGCAGTAGATAAATTACGCCCCAGATGATAAAGGTAATTCCAGTGGGAGCAAATAGGTTGGGGTATGAATCCGAGATATCGCCGGTGATCATGCCATTAATCGGCAGGGCGTTGGCAAGGCCGTTGACGATGACCATGCCCAAATAGGTAATCAGCACTAAGATTTTTATGTTTGTGCTTGAGGTTGTTTGTTTCATGTGATTTTCTCCTTTGAATAATGGTTGCTAACAAAACCTCAAGAATTATACATATGCCTATTTACAATTTAGGGCTAACGGTTCTTTTACCTCAAAATGTATAAGGTTTGCATCACCTTTCGTAATTATGACTTTTCTCTGCGCTTAGTTTGCTCAACTTCATCAAGAGCCTTGCTGATTAGGAAAGAAGAGATGCGGAGGGCGTTAATCCGATTCTTTAACAATGTGTATTGTGAAGTGCCTGGAGCCAATTTCTCCCGTACCTTTTCGCACTTGCTGAGCAATGAATTTATCGCTCTAAGAGCTTCACTAAGCTCGTTGCTGCTCAAATCAGCCACAAAAACCTTCTTTTTTGCATGTTGTGTGACTCAACTTCCCTGCGATGAATTGGACCAAAAATCCATTAAGCTTTCTTTATAAGGCGGAAAAAATCAAAGAATTGATTTACTTAGCTACGCAGAAATCATCCTCAATAACTCTGCTACATACTGATTCGGTTGATTTAGAGAGTACTCACCATGATACAGCCCTGGTTTTATCTCTATGCTGCTGGTTGATATCATTTCGCTTAAGATTTTTGCTGATTTTAGTAAGGTCCGCTGTTCTTTTTGACCGACAACAATACGTACCTTTGCGTCTGTGTTTCTTATTCCTTCATTCACTTCATAACTTGTACTGGATTTCAAAAATGAGGTCAAATTCTTTTTCGTTATCTTGCAGGAATCTCTGTAATAATCCTCAAATAAACTTTGACTTATTTTTAGAGACTTAGACTGAAGCAGCGAGAACCATCTTTGCTGAATCAACCCATAGCTTGGAGAAACTGTTGCTTCGACTAAAGCGTTAGTCATCTTTGATGGAAGAATTGAAGCACTTTCAACGATGGCAAATTTACAGATGTTCTTCCTTCGAGCAAGGATCTCGAGTAGTACTTGTGCTCCGAGGGATAAACCTCCAATAAGCATTATCGAACCAGCATACTTTTCGTTAATAAATGAAATGATCCGTTCAGCATTTTCTGAAATGCTTACAAAATCATTTTCACTATCTGAGTGACCATCCAGAACGGGCAGAATTACATAAAATTGTTCACCTAATATTTCTGCCTCGGCTCTGTAATTCCACCAGGATAGGCCACCTCCATGAAGTAGCATGATGACCCTGGTATTGTGTGTTCCATATTCTATAACTTTCATGCCCGCTCCATATTCAAATTATGCTTGATAAGCTATCACGCAATCTAGCAAAAATTATAAGCTTCTGTTGCAATCTCGATCCATTCTATTACCCGAAGCTACTCATGACTGCATCCGCTAAAACAAGCTTGGAGCAATTTCATTAATGCATGCAAATTCGCGCAAGGTCGCGGTAGTTTTCCGACAAGTTTAGGTTTTACGCCACGTGGAAGGTGAGAGTAGGATCAAAACTGGATAGATTTCGAGCCTGCCCATAATCATGGCAACGCACATGATCAATTTTGTTCGGTCATGCAATCCACTGTAATCCACTGATGGCCCCAAAAGATCCAGGCTTCCTCCTACATTATTTAGAGTAGAAATTACCCCACTAAAGGCACTGCTGAATGTATTGGTATCCAGGCTAATTAAAACCAACAGGAAGAGAAAAACGCCAAAGTAAGTCATCAGGTAAAAAGCAATACTACGTTGTTCTCGCTCACCCAATTGTCGGTCTTCAAACTTGATTGGCACTGCTCTATCTGGTGAAATGAAACGACGGATTTCCTGTCGGATTGATTTTGCGAAGACTGCGATACGGGCAACTTTTAACCCGGAGCTGGTAGAACCGGACATACCGCCTGAAAACATCAAAATGATCAGCACAACATGCGCGAGAATTGGCCACTGATGGTAGTTGGCACTCGTGTAAGCAGTTGTTGACAGTACTGACGTTACGGTAAAGAAGACATCTTTTACCAAGTCGCCCAATTTGTCATATAACGGGATAACACTTATGCCAATCGTGATGGTCGCTGTTGCCACTATTAGTAAATACCAACGCAGCTCTTCGCTTTTTATTACCTTGCGGCCTTTTCGGACGGCGATCATATAGAAAAAATGGTAGGACATCCCAAAGACCAGCATTGCGATTGCCAAAACAACTTCGACGTAATTACTGCCATAATGTGCGACGGAGTTAGGAAAGAAATCAAAACCACCGGTTCCTGCTGCGCCAAACGAAAGCAAAATGCTGTCAAACCAAGGGACACCCCCAAGCTTTAGCAACACGACAAGCACCACCGTCATGGACAGGAAAATGCCGGTAAGAATGTAAATAGAGCTGCTGACTCGGGATTCAATCTTTCCGACATTTGGGCCTGGCAACTCAGCCCGCATGATGTGGATTCCTTTTGAGCCAAAATTTGGCAGAATACGAACGATGAAAACCAACATTCCCATACCGCCCAGTATGACCGTGAAGCTGCGCCAAAAAAGCAACGAACGAGGAAGAATAGTCAAACTGCTTCGCAGTACGCTTGCTCCAGTCGTTGTAAAACCACTGGTTGACTCAAATAGCGCATCTACAACTGACCTGACAGAACCACTGAGCAGAAAAGGCAAAGCCCCCACAGCTGACATGGCAAACCAAGATACGGCTACTAAAACGAGGCCCTCGCGTGCATAAAAGTCATCTTTTGCCGGTTTTTTTCGACTCAACAAAAAGCCTACTACCACGCAAATAATCGCTGAAAGCAATAATGCACCAGATATTCTAAGTTCTTCCCGAAAAAGGAGGCTGAGAAAAAAACTTGGTGTCATCATGCCACCCACAATCATGATCACTCTACCAAGCAGGAAGCGAATCATGCCAAAGTTCATCCGCTTTTCTCCGCGAGAATATCGTCCAATTGAAGTAAACGCCTGCCTGTGCTAACGATAAGAACGTGGTCACCTGGACGCAACTGATCTGCCCCGGTTGGTATGATGCGTTCTTGTGCTCGCATGATGTTGGCAATTATCAAGCCCTTATGCAGATGCAGGTGCTGTATTGGATTTTCAATCGCTCGATCCCCTTCAGAAACGATAAATTCCGATGCTTCAACGCCATCTGTGGATAAACGGGCATAACTTTCAAGCGCCGAATCACTGCTCTTCTCTCTGGAACGAACATAACGGATGATCACATCACCTGCGCTGATGTGCGGAACAATGACTGTATCAAGGTTCTCCGGGTCGATCAATTTGGTAAGCTCGCTGCGGTTCACTTTGGTGATGGTCTTGCGAACACCTTGTTGGTGAGAATATAGCGATAACATCAGATTTTCTTCATCGATATGGGTTAGGGCGATGGCCACATCGAAATTGGCCAGATGCATCTCGCGTAGAAATTTTTGATTGGTACCATCGCCAATAATCACCTCAATTTGCGGAAAGGCAATTGCCAGACGATTGGCTGTATCTGAATCTCTTTCAATCACTTTGATTCGAATACCACGCTCGAGCAGAGCAGGGATAAGATAGTAACTAATGCGACTGCCGCCAACAATAAGCGTTGAGTGCCACCGTTTATTGGCATGGCCGCAAATATGGCTGAATGCATCGATAGCCGCCGGCTCCCCTGTTAATTGAATCTGGTCATCCTCCTGGATGATTGTGTCGCCAGCAGGAATAAACGCGCTGAAATTGCGCTCAATCACGCAAAGTAATAGGTTGGGAATGCTTGCTCTGATGGATGCTAAAGTGCGGCCAATGATAGATGCGCCTTTATTAACGCGAATTTTAACCAAAGTTACGCGGCCGTCAGCAAACGATTCAATCATGTTGGCAGAAGGATAATCAAATGCACGCACCATTTCCGCTGCCGAAAGAGCATCCGGATTAATCAACATATTAACCCCGACCTCTTTCTTAAAGAAGGCCAGGTCATCGGCAAATTCAGGGCTGCGTACACGGGCAATGCTGAATTTTGCTCCCAACCGGTTCGCAATGATGCTGGCAATCAGATTGGTTTCGTCGGTGGGTGTAACTGAAATAAAAACGTCACATGCAGGCACATCGGCTTCAATCTGCGCTTCGCGAGATGAACCATTGCCGATAATTCCCCGTATATCGATATCATCGGTAAAGGCATCGATTATAACCTGGTCCTTATCAATAAGTACGATTTCGTGACCCTCGTTGGCCAAATCTCTGCAAAGCGATGCTCCAAGTTTTCCACCACCAACTATCACAATTTCCATAGCCACACCTTTGTTGATTTTGCGTTGGATTTCATCTATTCTGATCCTTGTTTTTGAATGGTCCTATTCATGTTGATGTATGAAATGCTATGAATCCTTGCGCTAGGTATGCCGTATGATTAACCATTTTTACTGTAAAGAAATCATTTCTGTGCCCAAAACATCAGCTTTTTGGTGCAGGTGCCTTGACGACAATCAGTTCCAGGGTTTCACCATGCAGGTTCTTTACATTCATCTTGGTTTGAAATGGGATTTTCAACAACGTGCCGGCTCCATATTCGTGGACGGCCTGGTCATCCAAACCAATGGAAAGCTTGCCGCGTATAACCGTCATGTATACATTTGAATTTGAGAAGTGTTCAGGCAGGCCTTCATCCTTGTTGAAAACCATATGAAGATAGTGGAGGTTTTCGTCGAAGATCACGCGTTCAATGGCTTTATCATCTGTTCTTGATAAACTAAAGACTTGTTCCAACATAATTTCAGCGCTCCTGTGTAGTTTATTCATTGTACTGGTCGTAATCATATCTTTTATGATTTTCTCATACTCTTTTCGATCGAGGTTGCTGAATAGGTGAAATTTCAAATAATTATCACCTCAGGTTTTCAGCTACCCGATTATATTAATAATTTGGGGAAAGTCAAAAACATATGTTTTGCCGAAAAAAATTTCGTAGGCACTTCAGACGCTACATGACCATCGATCCACAAAACCATTCACTTATTTACTGCAAATTTGTGAGCTTCTTCAATCCACTTCATGACTTCCGAATCAATCTCGCTTTGACTTTGGATGAGTAGATGGTGTGTCCAACGGTTTGGGTAAGGTTGCACAGCCTCCAAAATTCTGGGAGAGTCCAGGCGATGTGAAAGCCCGAAAGTTACCACAATGTACGTAACCGGTCGATTTTTTACTTTACGGACTGGTAACCAAACAAAGGCAAATTGATATTTGTTTGAAAAGGTAATCTGTGATTTTTGGACTCTAATCCGGACATCAGGATGCTTTTCTAGCACTTTAGCTGCAAACTCCTGAAATAAAGGTAATGCTTGGGGTAGTTTTGAAAAAAACTCAAAAGTATCAAGTTCCATTATTTTTCGCCAAGTACTACTTCTCAGTGCAATTAAATCTTTCTACAGTCCTGGGGGCGCGACCATGATGCGCCAGAGTCACAGATCATCCGAGAGTGATATTTCTCAAAAATACGGGTCGCTTCTCTTGAATTTTCATCATTAATCGGCGTATACATGGCTTGTCAAAAATTCTTGGATAATCCGGTTGGTTTCATCGGGATTATCAACATTAGCATTATGGCCTGCATCATTAATCACCAAATAGGGGTATCCCGTATTTTTATGCCACATTTCGCAATACAGTTTAACTTTTCCAACTTTATCAAACTCGCCGTGTGTAATCAACACCGGGCATTTCAAATCGACATCCCGGTTATCCTCAAGAAATGCAGAATACGCAATTTGCATCAGATGGCAGTACTCCTGCTTGCCATAAGGAGCAATCATTTCCATCATATTGCGGTAAGCTTTTTCGGTAATAGTCGCTTGTTTGGCAGCAGCCTTTTTCAACGAATTTATCGGGTAGCACAGAGACATCCACTCCACCTGTTTCAACCAGAATAGATCGGATTTTGAATAGTAAGATTTGCCATAAGGTGTGGTTCCAATCCCAATAAACGCTTTCAATATTTCTGGATGCCGTAACGCAAAAGCCTGAATGTAGTAGCCGCCCAACGATTGCCCGATTGCAATGAACTCCTTAACATTATTTTCAATCAAAATATGTTGAATGAGCTTGCTTGTCAGCTCGAAATCAAACTTCAAGAATGGCCTTGATTTGCCGTGTGCAGGCGCGTCCCAGGCAATAATGTTGTATTTCCCATGGAAGAAATGGAACTGATCTTCAAACATGCTATGGTCAGCCGTGAGCCCCGGGAAAAAGAACAAAGTTTCCCTTTCAATAATCCAATCCTCTGAGGTCCAGTAATAAACGTTTCCATATTCGGATATCATTTGATGCTCTTTCATGGTCGTGCCTCCGCGTCCAATTTTACTGCTCAATTATCTCGGAATCCGTTTGCCTTTGGTGGACCACGAATTTCGATTTTTGTTCTGTGATCTAAAAAACCAGGATGCAATTATCAAAAAATAAATCTCTGATCTGGGCTGAGCATTCACACAAAAAAGGAGCTGGTAACCAAACCAACTCCTTCTTTGTTAATGTTAATAGCTTAACTTTGACGTACTAATTGCGCTTATTCCGCTTTTTCTTTGGATTTGCCAATGTTAAGCAGAGCATTCAGGACGATGCCAAAGATGGCCGCAGTGGCTAATGCAGGCAGTTGCATTCCAAAGAATGGAATCATGCCGCCGAAGTAATACTGGCCGCCAAT